>NZ_BAAALD010000193.1:0-4208 GCF_039528095.1 Kitasatospora arboriphila | reverse complement strand
CCACCCCGACCTGGCGCGGAACCTGACCCCCGAAACCAGGGACGAAACGCCCAGTAGGGCTTCGCGCCGACAGCGAGCGGGCCCGGTGTGCCGTTACCGGACCCAGCGGGTCTCGGCGATGCCGCAGGCGTGCGCGGTCGACCCGGTGGCGCGGTAGCGGCGTCCGGCGGGCCGGGGGCCGAAGATGCGGGCGCCGGTGCCGGCGAAGCCCGGGTTGGTGAACAGCCGGAGTTCGTCGGCGAGGTCGTCGCGGAGCAGGGACGAGACCAGACCTGCGCCGCCGAAGCAGACCAGGTCGCCGCCGGCCTCCTTCTTGGCGCGGGCCACGGTGTCGGCGAGCGGGCCGTTGAGCACGGTGGTCCGGGGCCAGTCCTGCAGCGGGCGGCCGGAGCGGCTGACGACGAACTTCGGCAGGGTGCCGGTGGCCCGGCTGAACTCCCAGTCGGGGTCTGCGGGGTGCTGCTCCGCGGTGCGCGCCCAGTGCGCGAGGTACCCCTCGTCGGCCATCGGCCGGCTGAGCAGGATGCCGGAGGCGCCCGCGAGCAGGCCGTTGAAGGACGCGCGGAGGTCGGCGCTCCAGGGCCAGTCGGGGCCCCAGTTCCACAGCTGCCAGTCGGCGTCCGGCAGGCTGCTGTCGACGCAGCCGTCGATGGAGATCTGCATCGCCACGATCAGGCGGCTCATGGTCTCGTCCGTCCCCTCGTCACGCTCCAGGGCTGCGGACGGCCCGGGGTGCGCACCCGTCCTCCCAGACATCTACCAGCCGGACGCCGTTCCCGCCGGGCTTCCGGCCCGACACCCCTCCGCGGGGCTCCGGGGACTCGCCGAGCGTGGCTTCTGGGCATGCGTCGCACACTGACCTACCATCAGACGATCCGCCAGGATGACCGGCCCGGCCCGATGCGGAAGGCTGCGCACACCATGACGATCAGCGAGGCCCTGACGGTCGACCAGGTGATCGACCGGATGGAGCGGTTGCAGGCGACGTTCCCGGCCGGGGACGGCGTCGGGGTGTTCAACCACGTGTACCTGCGGGTGACCCGGCTGGTGGCCGAACGGCTCTCGGACGGCTACTTCGCCGACCCGGCCGGGATGTCCGAGCTGGACGCGGTGTTCGCGGCCCGCTACCTGGAGGCGGTGGAGGCCGCGGCGAGCGGGCGGCGCCCGGCGCACTGCTGGCGTCCGCTGTTCGAGCTGCGCGGACGGGCCGACGTCCACCCGCTGCAGTTCGCGCTGGCGGGGATGAACGCGCACATCGAGCACGACCTCCCGCTGTCCGTGCTCGACACCTGCCGGCTGCTCGGCCAGGAGCCGGAGGACGTCCGCGCGGACTACCACCGGATCAACGACGTGCTGGCGCAGGTGGAGGCCGAGGTGCGGGAGGAGCTGCTGCCCTGCCCGGACGAGCTGCACGCCGCCGACCGGCTGCTGCACGTGGTCGGGGTGTGGAGCATCGACCGGGCCCGGGACGCGGCGTGGGCGAGCGTGCTCGCGCTGTGGGAGCTGCGGCACTCCCCGCTGGTGGAGGACGCGGTGGCCGCGGCGCTGTCCCGCTCGGTCGGCATGGTCAGCCGGGCCCTGCTCACCCCCGTGGAATGACGCACCACGGGTGCACCCCCAGGGGCGCACCCGGGCGCGGGAGC
Organism: Kitasatospora arboriphila; assembly: GCF_039528095.1. Classification (NCBI taxonomy): domain Bacteria; kingdom Bacillati; phylum Actinomycetota; class Actinomycetes; order Kitasatosporales; family Streptomycetaceae; genus Kitasatospora; species Kitasatospora arboriphila. The sequence goes on along the minus strand of NZ_BAAALD010000193.1, from coordinate 2,565 downwards.
GGTCAGGCCCAGCTGGAGTGCAGCGGCTTGCCCTCGGCGTAGCCGGCCGCGCTCTGGATGCCGATGATCGCCTTCTCGTGGAACTCCTCCAGGCTGGAGGCACCGGCGTAGGTGCAGGAGCTGCGGACGCCCGCGACGATCGAGTCGATGAGGTCCTCGACGCCCGGGCGGGCCGGGTCGAGGAACATCCGCGAGGTGGAGATGCCCTCCTCGAACAGCGCCTTGCGGGCGCGGTCGTAGGCGGACTCCTCGGCCGTCCGGTTGCGCACGGCACGGGCGGAGGCCATGCCGAAGCTCTCCTTGTACTGGCGGCCGTCGGCGGTGGTCTGCAGGTCGCCGGGCGACTCGTAGGTGCCGGCGAACCAGGAGCCGATCATCACGTTGGACGCGCCGGCGGCGAGCGCCATGGCGACGTCGCGCGGGTGGCGGACGCCGCCGTCCGCCCAGACGTGCTTGCCGAGGCGGCGCGCCTCCTCGGCGCACTCGAGGACGGCGGAGAACTGCGGCCGACCGACGCCGGTCATCATCCGGGTGGTGCACATGGCGCCGGGGCCGACGCCGACCTTGAGGATGTCGGCGCCCGCCGCGACGAGGTCGCGGCCGCCGCCGGCGGCGACCACGTTGCCGGCCACGACCGGCACCTGCGGGTCGAGGCCGCGGACGGCCTGCAGGGCGCTGATCATCGACTCCTGGTGGCCGTGCGCGGTGTCGACGACCAGCACGTCCGCGCCGGCCTCGAGCAGCGCCTTGGCGCGGCCCGCGACGTCGCCGTTGATGCCGACGGTGGCGGCGATCCGCAGCTTGCCGTCGGCGTCGACGGCCGGGGTGTAGAGGGTGGCGCGCAGCGCGTTGCGGCGGGTGAGCAGGCCGACGAGGCTGCCGTCGGCGGCGACCACCGGGGCGAGCTTGCGGTGCGCCTCGTTGAGGCGGTCGAAGGCGGCGCGCGGCTCGATGCCCTCGTCCAGCAGCAGCAGGTCGCGGGACATCACCTCGGCGAGGCTGGTGAAGCGGTCGACGCCCTGGCAGTCGCCCTCGGTGACGACGCCGACGGGCTTGCCGTCCTCGACCACGACGAGGGCGCCGTGGGCGCGCTTGGGCAGCAGGGAGAGCGCGTCGGCGACGGTGTCGCCGGGGCTGAGGGTGATCGCGGTGTCGTGCACCAGGTGGCGGCCCTTGACCCAGCCGATCACCTCGGTGACGACCTCGATCGGGATGTCCTGCGGGATCGCGACCAGGCCGCCGCGGCGGGCCACCGTCTCTGCCATCCGGCGGCCGGCGATGGCGGTCATGTTCGCCACCACCAGCGGGATGGTGGTGCCGGTGCCGTCGTGGGAGGAGAGGTCGACACCCTGCCGGGAGCCCACGGCGGAGCGGCTGGGGACCATGAAGACATCGTCGTACGTGAGGTCGTACGCGGGCTTGAGGTCGTTCAGGAAACGCATGAAAGGGCTCTCTGGCTGGGCGGTAGGTACACCACGGGTGCGGTTGCGGCAGGGCCGGCGGGCGCACTCGGGCGCCCCGCACCCAACCGTCAATGTTCATCGATACCCCGGGGTGAAGGCCAGTCCACACGCAAACCTTGAAGATCCACACAAGCCGCCGCGACGGCCTGCCGCCGTGGCTTGGAGGAAGCTACGAACCGACCGCCCGCGCACCCAGTTGAACGCGTTCAAATTCTGCGGCATGATCCTCGCATCGAGGTCCGGGACTCGCCCGGGCCGGCGCCGCCGTGCCCTGCGCACCGGCGGCGGGGGGAGGAGAGGGGGATCGTGGCCGACATCGGAAGAACCCGTCTCCCGGCCGCCGCGGTCGCACTGATGTGGTGGTACGAGGGCTTCTGGTGCAAGGTCTTCCCCGGCCGGGCGGACCAGCGCGCCATCGTCGAGGGGCTGCCGCTGCTGCCGGCCGGCGCGGTCACGCCGCTGCTGCTCGCCATCGGACTGGCCGAGGTCGCGCTCGGCCTCTGGGTGCTGCTCGGACACCGCCCGTACGCCGCCGCGGTCGTGCAGACCGTCCTGGTGGCCGGCTTCAACACCGGCGGACTGCTCGTCGGCGCCGACCACATTCCCGAGCCCGGCCGGCTGGTCGTCCAGGACATCGCCTTCCTCGCGCTGATCTGGCTGGTCGCCGCCCGGCGCCCCGCAGACCGCGCACCGCAGTGGGCGGTGGCCCGGTGAACCGCTCCCCCGCCGCCCGCCCCGCCCCCGCCGACGGCACGCCGTGGCAGGACGGCCGTCTGACCGCCGGCCCCGCCGGCCGCCCCCGGGTGCTCTTCGGCCGGATGTACGAGGACCCGGCCGTCGAACTCTCCGTCTTCCCGCCGCCCGGCGCCCGGGTGCTCTGCATCGCCTCCGCCGGCGACACCGCCGCCGCCCTCGCCGCGGCCGGGTACGAGGTCACCGCGATCGACCTGAACCCCGTCCAGCTCGCCTACGCCCGCGCCCGCCTGGAGGGCGGCGCACCCGCGCTCACCGGCACCGCCGAACGGCTGACCGTCGGCGGCCGCGCCCCGGCCGGCGACCGGGTGCCCTCCTGGCGGGCCGGCGGCAGCGGCGGCGTGCTGGG
>NZ_BAAALD010000192.1:0-4295 GCF_039528095.1 Kitasatospora arboriphila | reverse complement strand
GGGGGCCGGGAAGGGCAGGGGCGGGGCCGGCCGTCCGGGCCGGGCGGGGGGGGGGGGCGGGGGGGGCCGGCGCGCCCGCGACCTGCTGCCCGCCGACGGACCCGTCCCCCTGCCGGAGGGCGACCCGCTGGGCGGCGCCTTCGAACTGCTCTACCGCACGCTGACCCCGACCCGGGCCCGGATGCTGCGGATGCTCACCCTGGCCCCCGCCCAGCTCGCCGACCTGCGCACCGCCTCCGCCCTGGCCGGCTGTCCGGCGCCGGAGGCCGCCGGGCTGCTCGCCGACCTCGCCGAGCGGGAGCTGCTGGCCGCCGAGCCGCCCGCCGCGGACGGCACCGCGCGCTACCGGGTTCCCGGTTGGCTGCATCCGCGGCTGGTGGAGCTCCGGGCCGAGGCGGACCGGCCCGCGGAGGTCGAACTCGCCCGGGCCCGCCTGCTGGAGCGTCTCGTCCGCCTGGTCGATTCGGCGCAGGCGCTGCTCGCCCCCGGGGCCGGCCCGGCGCCCGACCCGCTGCCCGGTCCGCTGCGGCTGCGGACCGCCGACCAGGCCGCCCGCTGGCTGGACGAGGAGCGCGACCAGCTGCTCACCGCGGTCGGCGACGCGATCGGGCAGGGCGACCTGGACGGATCGGCGGGCCGGCTGGTCGGCGCCCTGCTGCGGGCCCTGCCGCTCACCCCGGCCACCGTCCCGGCGGACCTGCACCGGCTGCACGAACTCGTCCTGGAGGTCGCCGAGCGGGCCGGGGCGCCCCGCCGGGCCGCCGCCGCACTGCTCAACCTGGGCGACCTGCAGGCCGCCGCGGGCCGCTGGGAGCGGGCCGCCGAACGGTACCGGGCCGCCCTCGACCGGGCCAGGGCGGCGGGCGACGAGTCGGGGTGCGCCCGCGCATTGGAGAGCGCGGGAGGGTGCTACCGGGCGCTCGGCGACGCCGTGCGCGCCGGAGATTCGTACGGGCGCGCGCTGGCCCTGCGCCAGGAGGCGGGCGACGCTCCGGCCGAGGCGCGGCTGCTGGCCCGGGTCGCCGAGGCGCACACCGCGCAGCGCCGCTTCGAGGAGGCGCTGCGCGAGTACCGGGCGGCGTTCGGGATCTTCCGGCGGCTCGGCGACGAGCGGGGCGCAGCCCTTGTGGCGCTTGCCCTGGACCGCCTCCAGCAGCAGCTCGCAGGCGAGTGGAATCACCCCATTGCGGAGTAGTGTCTGATATGCGGCATTCGTGGGCCTTTGTTCACGGGAGCGAGGTGCAAGCCTACGAACCTGCCAATCGGATCCGCTGATTTATTCAGTTTGGAAGGCTGACGGATCCGCTGGGCTTCATTACACTCGACAGCAGTCGCGCAGCGATCCGTGCCCCGGCGTTCTCCGGAGGCCTTCCCCGTGCGCGCCGCCCGCCGGTCTTCCCCCGGCCGGGACCCCCAGGCAAGAGGGACGTGTTTAGCCGTGAAGGTCGGCATCCCCCGCGAGGTCAAGAACCACGAGTACCGCGTGGCCATCACGCCCGCCGGCGTGCATGAGCTCGTCCGCAACGGACACGAGGTCTTCATCGAGGACAACGCCGGTCTCGGCTCCTCGATCCCCAACGAGGAGTACGTGGCCGCCGGTGCCACCATCCTCCCCACGGCAGACGAGGTGTGGGAGACCGCCGACCTCCTGCTGAAGGTCAAGGAGCCCATCGCCGAGGAGTACCACCGCCTCCGCAAGGGCCAGACCCTCTTCACCTACCTGCACCTGGCGGCCGACCGCGCCGGCACCGAGGCGCTGGTCGCCTCCGGCACCACCGCGATCGCCTACGAGACCGTGCAGCTCGCCAACGGCGCCCTGCCGCTGCTCGCCCCGATGTCCGAGGTCGCGGGCCGGCTGGCCCCGCAGGTCGGCTCCTACCACCTGATGCGCCCGGCCGGCGGCCGCGGCGTGCTCCCCGGCGGCGTGCCCGGCACCCACCCGGCGAAGTGCGTCGTCATCGGCGGCGGCGTCTCCGGCTGGCACGCGGCCACCATCGCCATCGGCATGGGCTACGACGTCACCCTGCTCGACCGCGACATCAACAAGCTGCGCGAGGCCGACAAGATCTTCGGCACCAAGGTGAAGGCCATCTCCTCCAACTCCTTCGAGCTGGAGAAGGCCGTCCTGGAGGCCGACCTCGTCATCGGCGCCGTGCTGATCCCGGGCGCCAAGGCCCCGAAGCTCGTCACCAACGAGCTGGTCTCCCGCATGAAGCCGGGCTCCGTGCTCGTCGACATCGCCATCGACCAGGGCGGCTGCTTCGAGGACTCCCGTGCCACCACGCACGCCGAGCCGACCTTCCAGGTCCACAACTCGGTCTTCTACTGCGTGGCCAACATGCCGGGCGCCGTCCCGAACACCTCCACCTACGCGCTGACCAACGCGACGCTGCCGTACATCGTCGAGCTGGCCAACCGCGGCTGGAAGGACGCGCTGCGCCGCGACGCCGCGCTGGCCAAGGGTCTGAACGTGCACGAGGGCCAGATCACCTACAAGGCCGTCGCCGACGCCTTCGACCTGGAGTCCGTCTCCCTGGAGACCGTGCTCGCCTGACGCGCCGGCACCTCCGTCGCCCCCGGCCCGCTCCCCTCGGGCCGGGGGCTTCGGCGCGCCCGCACGCCCACGGGCCGGTGACCGGCCGGTGGACGGGTGATGTCAATTCATGTGCAACGTGTCACCCGCCCTGCGGACCCGGTCACCGCGGGTCACCCCGCCGCGGGGGCGCGGCGGCCCCGGAATCGTGAGGGTTCCCGGCCCGCGCAAGCCTTGACAGCGGGTGGTCGGGGAGCCGACACATCGTGCCCACTACCGTGGATTGTGTTGCTGCGAACGCCTGGAACGGCCTAGAGTCGCAAACCGTCGGCAAGCTGCCACGCTGACGTATCGACATAGAGTCCTGGAAGCCCAAGGAGGTAAGACGACTTGTGAATGAGTCGACATTTGCTCCCGGGGGTGGTCAGCCAGGACTGGCGGAGCTCGCCGCCGGACAGCCGCACGACGAGTACGCGCGGCCGGCGACGGTGGGTACGGCGGAGATCGGCTCGGTCGCGGTCCGCACCTTCGAGGCGCGCCAGAGCGGCACCGCCGCCGGCGCCGACTACGACGCCGAGCTCGGCGCGTACGGCCTCTCCTACGCCGACCTGGGCTACGGCCCCTACGACGACCCGGACGCCGAGTACGAGCCGGACCCGGAGTACGCCGCCACCCTGGCCCCCGACGCCGCCCGGCAGCGCCGCGAGCGGGTCGGCCCCACCGGCCGTCCGCTGCCGTACTTCCCGATCCCCGCGCCGGTGGCCGAGCACGGCCCCGCGCAGATCATCGCCATGTGCAACCAGAAGGGCGGCGTCGGCAAGACCACGTCGACCATCAACCTGGGTGCGGCGCTGGCCGAGTACGGCCGCCGGGTGCTGCTCGTCGACTTCGACCCGCAGGGCGCCCTCTCCGTCGGCCTCGGCGTGAACCCGATGGAACTCGACGTCACCGTCTACAACCTGCTCATGGAGCGGGGCCTGACGGCCGATGAGGTCCTGCTGAAGACCGCCGTCCCCGGCATGGACCTGCTGCCGTCCAACATCGACCTGTCGGCCGCCGAGGTGCAGCTGGTCAGCGAGGTCGCCCGCGAGTCCGCGCTCGCCCGCGCCCTCAAGCCGCTGCTGCCGGACTACGACTACGTCATCATCGACTGCCAGCCCTCGCTCGGCCTGCTCACCGTCAACGCCCTGACGGCGGCTCACAGCGTCATCGTCCCGCTGGAGTGCGAGTTCTTCGCGCTGCGCGGCGTCGCGCTGCTCACCGAGACCATCGAGAAGGTCTGCGAGCGGCTCAACCCGGAGCTGCGCCTCGACGGCATCCTCGCCACCATGTACGACTCCCGTACGGTGCACAGCCGCGAGGTGCTGGCCCGGGTGGTCGAGGCCTTCGGCGAGCACGTCTTCCACACCGTCATCGGACGCACCGTCAGGTTCCCGGAGACGACCGTGGCCGGCGAGCCGATCACCACGTACGCGACCAACTCGGTCGGCGCCGCCGCCTACCGCCAGCTCGCCAGGGAGGTGCTCGACCGGTGCCGCCCCGCCGAGTGAGTCTCCCGGGAGCCGACGAGCTGTTCCGGACCACCGGGGGGATGGCCCTGTCACCCTCGCTGGGCCGGTCGGCCGAGGCCACCAGACCGGAGACCGCCCGGCCCGCCGAGCAGCCCGCCGCGGCCGGCGACACCGCCGCCGACGGGGCCGCCACCGAGGCCGCCCAGCCGCAGCCGCCCGCCGAGGCGGGCCGGCGGCACGGCGCCGAGGGC
>NZ_BAAALD010000191.1:0-4297 GCF_039528095.1 Kitasatospora arboriphila | reverse complement strand
GCCCCGGGGGGCCGGGGGCCCGCCGGCCCGCAGGCCGCCCTCCGCCCCGCCGATGGCGCCGGCGCCGAGTCCGGCCCGGGTGGCGTACCCCTTCGCGGAGGCGCCTCCGCCCAGTGCGCCGACACCACCACCGCCGCCGAGGCCGCCGGCTACGGCCGCGCCCCCGCCGAGATCACCGGCACCGCCGACGCCGCGGGCGCCGCCCGGGCCGCCTCCGAAACCACCGACGCCGCCGGGGGTCAGCGGCTTGAAGGAGCCGGCAGTGGAACGCGGTCCCCCGGTGGTGCCGCCGCCGCGGCCGCCGATCCCGACGATGCCGTCCAGCGGCAGCCCGCCTATCGCTCCGCCCGGCCCGCCGATCGAGGGGCCGCCCGGGGTCGGGGGGTTCCACGGGGCGAGGGTGCCCGAGCCGCCGCTGCCGCCCGCACCGCCGAGGGAGCCGGAGGAGCCGGGCAGGTCGGTGAGCCCGGCGAGGCCGAGGCGGGGGGTCAGCGGCGAGAAGACGGGTGCGCCTCCGGAACCGCCGGCCGAGCCGCCGCCACCGCCGAGGCCGCCCGAGAAGGGGATGGGCGCCGGCGGCTGGAAGGGCTTCAGGGCGCTGAGTTGGGGCTTGTACGCGGCCGCGCCGCCCGCACTGCCCGCGCCGAACCCGCCGCCGGGTGCTCCGCCGCCGAAGCCGCCGCCGGGCATACCGGGGGAGGACATGCCCGCGGCGGGGTCGAACGGCGCCGAGAGCGGTCCGGAAGGCATGGCGGGGCCGGGGCCTCCCGGCAGGGTGGCGCCGGTGGCCAGCGAGTCGATCCCGGTGGTGGCGGTGGGGTGCAGCAGGCTGGTCGGGTCGAGTGCGGCGTTGGGGCCGGTGGTGCGGGTGGGGGAGGTGCTGTCGCTCCCGCCGGAGCCGCCGAGCCGCGCCACCTGTCCGGCGCTGGTCATCCGCTCGACGTGTCCGGCGCTCTGCCGCAGCATCGTGTCGATGCCGGTGCCGATCTGGCCGACGTAGGTGTTGTAGGTGTCCGCGGCCGTCTTGATGCCCTCGGACTGGGCGATGTCGTCGTGCTTCCCGGCCGGATTCTGCTCCATGTACTCCTTGGCGTACTGGAGTTCGCGCACCATCTCGGACTTGGTCTGGCTGACGGCCTGGTGGGCGCCGCGCAGCGACTGGGCCATCGCGGCACCGGCGTCGAGGGTGGTCGCCGCGTGCGACTGGTCGCTGCCGGCGTACTTGTGCAGGTAGCCCTGGAAGCTCTCGGCCGCGGCGCCGGACATGTTGGCCATGGCGCGGTTGGCGCTGGCGACGATGGTGCGGATAGCGGGTTCGGCGGCGGCGCTCCACGCCTCCCAGGCGTCGGCGAGTTCCGCCAGCAGGTCTTCGTTCGCGTCGGGGAAGACGACACCGGATCCGTGTTCGTTGCTCTGGACGACCTTCAGCACTTCGGCGAGGTCGGGCGGCAGCACGATCATGACGAGTCGCTCTCTTGGGCTGGCCGGCTGGCCTGGGACTGGGGACCCGAGTCGGCGGGGAACGCCCGCTCGGACTCGATGCTCTTGGACATGTGACGTTGCGTCAGGCGGACCGGCGCCGGGGCGGCGCGTCCGGAACGGCAGGCTCAGATGAGCATGTTGCGTCCCCCGCCGTGCAGCGGCGGGTCCACGTCGTCGTCCGCGTGCCTGTTGTACGAGAGGTCGGGGGCGTCGGGGGTGTGGAAGGCGGGTTCGGGGGCGTGGTGCGTCGGCAGCGTGACCGGCTCGGGGGGCCTGATGCCGTCGACGGTGCGCAGCGGTTCGGAGAGCGGTAGGCCGATCGTCGCACGGTGCCGCTCGGAGATCGGCACGCCGTCGACGGCGCGCAGTGGTTCGGAGAGCGGTAGGCCGATCGTCGCACGGTGCCGCTCGGAGACCGGTATGTCGTCGACAGCGCGCAGCGGTTCGGTGGCCGGGATCCCGTCGACCGCGGTGAGCGGTGACACCGGGGTGCCCGGGGCGGCCGACTGCAGGGTGGTGGAGACCGGTGATGCGAGGGTGCCGGCCTCCGCGCCGCGGCCGCCGTTCAGCCGGGTGAGCTCGGCGGTCTGGGTCGCCTCGGTCTCCCGGTAGCGCTGCACCATGAGTTCGAGGTTGGCGGCCATCTGCGCCGAGTTCTGCAGGTAGGCCTTGACCCCGTCGAAGACCTGCTTCTGGTGCTCGGGGAGCCCGCCGACCGAGGAGGTGCCGCCGGTCAGCGACTTGCCGACGGTCTCGCTGCCGTAGGCCGTCGGCTTGATCTGGTTGATCACCGCCTCCAGCCGCGCCGTCGGCGCCTCGAGGTCGTCGAGCATGGCCCGGATCGCCTTGGTGGCCGCCTCCACCTCTTCCAGGTCGATCTTGAAGGACGACGAACCGCTCATGATGTACCCCCACCCCAGTTCCGCCAGGCTCTCGCCTGTCTGTGCCGGCCGCACTGCAGTGCCGCCGGTGGGCCGGCCCGTCGCACGGCGGGCCGGCCCTTCGGTCGATCGGTCGTGACCGTCGGCGTGCCGCTCAGAGAGCGGTCGCGCCGTCCGGGCCGACCGTGTACAGGCCCGTGTCACCGAACGCGATCGCGAGCGGGACCCGGTCCACCTCCGCCTCGTTGAGCAGCGCTCCGCTGGTGACGTGCCACAGCCGCAGCACCGCCTGCTGGTCGCCGCAGGCCAGCAGGGCCTCGCCGTCGAGGTCCTGCAGGGTGACGCTGCGCACCGAGGCGCCGCCGCCGGTGAACTCGCCGACCGCGGTGCCGTCGTCGGCGTTCCAGATCCTCAGGACGCCGTCGGCGCCGCCGGCGGCCAGCACCTCGCGGCCGCCGACCCGCCCGAAGGCGAGGACCTCCACCGGGCCGGCCGTGCCCGCGAGTTCGAGCAGCGGGAGGCCGAGCGCGGAGTCCCACAGCCCGACCCGGCCGGCCGGGCCGCCGGTGGCGACGACCTGGTGGCCCGCCACCTCGCCGGCGGCGAGGGCGGTGACGCCGTCGCGGTCGGCGGTGAAGCGGCGCAGCTGGGCGCCGGCGAGCGCGTCGCGCACCCGGACCGTCCCGTCCTCGCCGGCGGAGACCAGCAGTGCCGGTGCGTCGCCGACGGGCGGGCAGAAGGCGAGGCCGGTGACGGCCCCGGTGTGCGGGGTGGGCAGCGGCAGCTCGGTGCCGGTCCGGGCGTCGAGGCAGCGGACGGCGCCCGAGGCGGTGCCGCAGACCAGGACCGGCCCGTCGTCCGCGGGGCACACGGCGAGCGAGGTGACGGGGCCGCCGTCGGCGGTGGGCGGCCCGGGGCCGGGGCCGCCGGCCGCGTCCAGCAGCCGGACGGTGCCGTCGCCGTGGCCGGCGGCGAGCCGGGGCAGGCCGTCCGCCTCGAGGACGGTCAGCGCGTTGACGGGGTGGCCGCCGGCCGCCGCGAGTTCGGTGAGCCGGGTGAAGCCGGTCGGGTCCCACAGCGTCACGGCGCCGTGTTCGTCACCGACGGCGAGCACCTGGCGGCCGTCGAGGTGCAGCGCGGCGAGCGCGGTGAGCCAGCCCTGGCGGGCGGGGCGGCCGTCGACGGCGGTGCCGGTGTAGACGTCCCACAGCCGCAGGGTGCCGTCGAGGGCGCAGGAGGCGAGCAGCGGGTCGCCGCCCGGCTGCAGGAAGGCCAGGCCGGTGACCGAGGCGGAGTGGCCGGTGAGGACGGCGACGGGCTGCCCGGTGGCGAGGTCCCACAGGCGGACGGTCGCGTCGGCGCCGGCGGAGGCGAGCACGGCCTGGTTGCCGAGGGTGAGGACGGCGAGTGCGGTGATCCGGTCGGTGTGGCCGACCAGCAGGTGGAGCTGTTCGCCGGTGGCGGTGTCCCAGACCCGGACGAGGCCGTCGGTGCTGCCGGCGGCGAGCAGGTCCAGGTCGGCGCAGCGGGCGTGGCAGAGTGCGGCGGCGCCGGCTCCGGCCACGGGCAGCAGGCCGAGGCCGCGGCCGTCCGCGGTGCGCCAGGCGCGGATCTCGCCGGCCCGTCCGGCGGAGAAGGCGAGCGGGACGCCGTGCACGGTGGCGCCGGCCACCGCCTGGCCGCCCTCGCCACCGGCCGTGCCGTGCAGCAGTTCGCCGCTGACGGCGTCCCAGACCTGGACGGAGCCGTCCTCGCCGCCGACCGCGAACAGCTCGCGGCCGTCGGCCGGGCCGAGGGCCACCGCGGTGGGCAGGACGCCGGCGTCGGTGCCGGACCCGCCGAGTTCGGTGCCGTCCTCGAGCGCGGTGAGGCCGAAGCCCTCACCGGGCTTGGCGAGTGCGTAGGCCGGGCGGCCGCCGACGGATCCGACGGCG
>NZ_BAAALD010000190.1:0-4461 GCF_039528095.1 Kitasatospora arboriphila | reverse complement strand
GGCCGGCGCCGGCCGGGGCCAGGGCGCGCGGCGGGGCGACGGCGTGCGCGGCGACGCCGGCGAGCATCGCCCGGGCGGCCGGGTCGCGGAACCGCGCACCCCAGGCCGGGGTGCCGAACTCGGCGACCCGCAGGCCCAGTCGAATTGCCGTCAGCGGATCGGCGGGCAGTCGACGCTGGTCGGAGAGCGCGGCGTCGACCGTGCCCTGCCAGCGGTCCACCAGCGGGCCGAACAGGGCCCGCCAGGCGCGGCCGTCGCGGCCGAGCCGTTCGGCGGTGCGGTCCAGGTCGCGGTAGGCGATCCCGGCCGGGGCGCCGTCCAGCGGCTGCGCGTACGGCGCCGGGGGCTGCAGCAGGTCGACCCGGTCGGCGAGGCCGAAGGCGCGGAAGAACGGCGAGGCCAGGGCCATCGGGTGGGCGACCGAGCAGAGGTCGTGCCGGAAGCCGGGCAGGGTGGTCTCGGCGGTGCGCATGCCGCCGCCCGCGGTGTCGGCGGCCTCGTAGACGACGGTCTCCAGGCCGGCCGCGGCGAGCAGCAGTGCGGCGGCGAGCCCGTTCGGCCCGGAGCCGACCACCACCGCGTCGACCCGGCCGCCCCCGCCGCCGCCCCGGCCGCCGTCCGCCGTGCTGCCGGAAGCCCGCCCTGCCACCGCGCCCACGCTCCTCGTACCCGCCCGTTGACGATCCGTCCGTCCGCACTCTCGCACACCCGGGCGGCGGCCCCGCGCACCCCCGGGCGGTCGGGGGTGCGCGCCGGGCGGTGCGGCGTCAGCCGCGGCGGGGCTCCCAGCGGAACAACCTGCGGCCCAGGACGGCCGCGGCGGCGACCCAGGCGGCGATCATCAGCAGTGAGGGGGCGGCGTGCGCCCAGCCGTGCAGCAGGTCGAGCCGCTCCAGCGGGGCGCCCGCCCAGGTCTCGTGGCCGAAACCGCGGCCGAACCAGGCCGTCCGCAGGGTCTCCACGACCGGGGCGAGCGGCAGCACGTGCGCGGCGGGCTGCAGCCAGTCGGGCATCGAGGCCAGCGGGGCGACCACGCCGCTGCCGAACATGCAGAGCAGCAGCACCGGCGTGGCCACCATCGGCGCCGCCTCCGCGCTGGGGGTCACCCCGGAGAGCGCCACGGCGAGCACCGCGAAGAGCAGGTAGCCGCCGACCACGGTGAGCAGGAAGAGCAGCGGGTCGGCGGGCAGCTCCGCCCCGAACCAGCCGACCGAGACCGCGCCCAGCACCAGCACCTGCAGCAGCACCACGGCGCCGCCCGCGCCGATCTGACCGGCGAAGATCGCCGTCGGCGGGACCTCGGTGCCGCGCAGCCGCTTGAGGACGAGGTCGTCGCGGCGGGCGACCACCCCGTTCAGCAGGTTGATGAACGAGGTCACCAGGGCCAGGCCGATGAAGCCGACGGTGGTGTAGCCGGCCGCGTTCACCCCGGCGATCTCCTTGTCGCGCAGCGGGGCCGCGACCACCAGGTTGAGCAGCACCGGCAGCAGGAAGCCGATGAAGGTGGAGCGCCGGTTGCGCCAGAACACCCGCCAGGAGAGCAGGAACTGGCCGCGGGCGTAGCCCGGCCAGCCGCGCGGTGCGGCCGCCACAGGAGCGGCTTCGGTGCGGCGGGCGGCGAGCGCGCCCGCCGTGTCGGTGGTGGTCATCGTGCACCTGCCCCTTCGTGCGCCGCGTCGGTGCCGCGGCCGTCGTGCGCCAGTTCCAGGAAGACGTCCTCCAGGGAGGCGGACCGCACCTCGATGCCGTCCAGCTCCACCGACCACTCGGCCGCCCAGGCGTGCAGCGCGGCCAGCGCCGGGGCGGTGCGGGCCGCCGTGTACACCGCGACGCCGTCCGTGACGCTCGCCGACCCGCCCGTCACCTGCGGCAGTTGGGCCTCGCTGACGCCCTTCGGCAGCGGGAAGGTGATCCTGGTGCCGTGCCCGGAGAGCACCTCCTCCACCGTGCCGACCGCGGCCAGCCGGCCCTTGTCCATGATGGCCACCCGGTCGGCCAACTGCTGGGCCTCCTCCAGGTAGTGGGTGGTGAGCAGCACGGTGGTGCCGGAGGCCTGAAGCTCCTTGACGATCCGCCAGGTGGTGCGGCGGGCCTCCGGGTCCATGCCGGTGGTGGGTTCGTCCAGGAAGAGCAGGTCGGGGGCGTTCAACACGGCCAGGGCGAGGTCCAGCCGGCGCCGTTCGCCGCCGGACAGCTGGGCGACCCGGGTGCCCGCCCGCTCGGTGAGGCCGACCTGGGCCAGCACCTCGGCGGTCGGCCGCGGCGCGGTGAGGAAGCCCCGCCAGGAGTCGACCGTCTCCGCGACGGTCAACTCCTTGAAGAAGCCGCCCTCCTGGAGCATCACGCCGGTGCGCCGGCGGACCTCGGGGCCCTGCGCGTACGGGTCCAGGCCGAACACCCGGACCGTGCCGGAGCTCGGCGGGCCGTAGCCCTCCAGCACCTCCAGCGTGGTCGTCTTGCCGGCGCCGTTGGTGCCGAGCAGGGCGAAGAGTTCTCCGCGGGCGACGGTGAAGGACACACCGCGCACCGCCTCGTAATCGCCGTAGCGGCGGTGCAGGTCCCGCACCTCCACGGCTGCCGTCCCGGGAATTCCGGAGCTGATGGTGGATGTCATGGAATACAGCGTGAGGGGTGGTGGGCGGTCAAGGCAAGAGCCCACATATCTGCAGGTCAGAAGGGGTTCAAAATGTCATGCAAGAGGGTGTGTCATTTTCCACGGGTGAATTCCTGACATCCCTTACTGTCGCACTCCTGTGCCCCGGGTGCATATTTTTCTCGTCGCCGAGAGCGAGCCGGAGAAAAGGCCGGCGGACGAAGGCGGAGAACGGTGACCGGGCCCCGGCCGGGGAGCGGCGCCGACCATCGGAGGGAGACCGCCATGGCCGAGAACGAGATCACCGAGAACGAGCAGTTCGACATCGAGGTCGAGGAGCTCGACACCGTCAACGGTGGCATCAGCGTCAGCTCGCTGGCCTGCGCCGCCTGCCCGGTCTCCAGCTTCAGCTCCGTGTCCAACTCGGTCGCCGAGACCGCCGCGGAGTAACGGGTCCTGTGCCGCGGTGGGCCCGCCTCGCGGGTTCCACCGCGGCACCCCTGTTTTCCGCCCCCAACTCAGCACCCCCACCGACCCAGTTGAGGAGAGCCGGGCATGGACAGCCTCCGGCACGAGCTGACGCGGTTCATCCAACAGCCCGCCGCGCAGCAGGACCCACCCGCGCTCTACCGCCGGTTGCTCGCCGAGGCGCCGGTCCTCGACCTCGGCCGGGTGCACGTCGTGTCCGGCTACGAGGAGATCGTCACCGTCCTCATGCACCCCGGCACCGCCGTCGACCCGACCGCCGTCGGCCTGCCCCGGGCCGGCGCCACCGCGCTCTCCCGGGTGGTCGACCGGATGCTGCCGATGCGCGACGGCGCCGACCACACCCGGCTCAAGCGGCTCGCCACCACCGCCTTCAGCGCCCGCCGGCTGGAGCAGATGCGGGAGCGCATCGAGAGCACCGTCGAGCGGATGCTCGAACCCCTGCTCGCCGCGGGCTCGTTCGACGTCGTCGCCGACCTGTCCGTGCCGCTGCCGGTCGCCGTCTCCTGCGCGATCCTCGACATCCCCGACACCGAGCAGGAGCGTGTCACCGGCTGGGCCCGCCTGGTCGCCCGCTCGCTGCTCGACGACTTCGACGGCACCGAGGGCGCCGCCCGCATCGCCGAACTCGACGCGGAGTTCGAGGAGTTCCGCAGCTACGTGGAGGAGCTCTGCGCGGCCCGCGCGGCCCGGCCCGGCGACGACCTGATCAGCCGGCTCGCCGTTGCCCGCGGTGAGGGCCGGCTCGACGACCGGGACCTGCTGGCCTTCGTCGTCATGCTGCTGGCCAACGGCCTGGAGACACTCACCTCCGGACTCTCCTTCGCCGTCTGGCAGTTGCTGCACACCCCCGGCCTCGCAGAGCGGCTGCGCGAGCGGCCCGCCGACGCCGCCGCCGTCTTCGACGAGGCCCAGCGGCTCGGCAGCCCCGTCCGGGCCAGCGCCCGCGCCCTCACCCGCGAGGTGGAGGTCGCCGGCACCGTCATCCCGACCGGACGGGTCGTCCTGCTGCTGTACGCCGCCGCCAACCGGGACCCGCGGCGTTTCGCCGACCCCGACCGCTTCGACCCGGACCGGGCCGAACTGCGCCACCTGGCCTTCGGCCACGGTCCGCACCACTGCCTCGGCGCCCCGCTCTCCCTGATGGCGGGGGCCGCCGTCCTGCGGGGTCTCGCCGCAGCCGGCGAACACCGCGCCCTGAGCACCCCGCTCACCACCCGGACGGCCCCCTGGAGCACCCAGTTCGTCTTCGGCGGCCTGCGCGAACTCCCGCTGCACTGCCCGCCCCGACCGGTCCTCACGGAGGTGGGGCAGGCATGAGCGGCACCGCCACCAGGAAGCGCACCCGACGCGGCGGCACGACCGCCGTACCGACTCCGACG
>NZ_BAAALD010000189.1:0-4715 GCF_039528095.1 Kitasatospora arboriphila | reverse complement strand
TCCTGGATCAACAAGATCCAAGTGTCAGGGTGTCCACGTCGCGGGGCAAAGCTCAACCAGACCGTCCACGACGGCCAGTCGGCCGTCTTCACAGCAGGCGAACAACAAGCCCGCGACCTGGCACGCGACCTGCGGACAGCGATCGAACAAACACCACTGCCACCGGCCGCCGAACCCCAAGTACGGGCCGAACTCGACTCACTCGACGCGAAAGTCACCCGACCCGAACCCGACCGGCAAACAGTGGCAACCCGACTCGACCGCATCACCCGCCTGCTCTCCACCACAGGCACACTCGCCACCGCCGGCACCCGCCTCACCGGCCCGATCGGCACACTCGCAGGCTGGCTCGACACACTCGGCCAACCAATCCTACGAACCATCACCAGCTGACAAAAAAACGGAACAAGCCACCACAGACATAACCACCGCCCCCAACCCCGGCCCGCCGAACCCCACCACCCCACCCCGGCCCACCACCGGCCGCCACCCCCACAACCCGCCCCCACCCGGGAACCCCGAGCAGCCCCCACCAGACAGGAAATCTTCCGTCCCAAGCCTGCCGACCGACCCTCACTTCCGGGCCTACCAACCGCAAAATTTCCTGCCACCAGGCACACCACCCGGCCACCACCACCCACCACAGGACAACGACACACGGCATGACACCCCGCCAACAGGCCCAAACCTCAACGGCCCAACCCGATCACCAAAACGGGGCCCAGCTAGCAACCGCCGGGGCCGCCGCCAGAACAGCAACCCGCCGCACACAACGCAGTACTAGGCATCAGGCGCCCGGCATCCAGGCAACAACAGACATCAGGACACGGCCGGCAAACAGGCACGGGGCACACAGGACGCCCTCCACAGGTGCACAGCGGGTGGGCACCGTACAGGCCGACGCCGGCCATGCACAGCACGCCCCGACCACAAACTCCACCCGCCACCACCACGCCCCAGCACAACACCACAAAGCCGCAGACCGAACCACCGAACGCCGCACACGGGACCACCCGGCATCCGGGGATACCCGACACGCGCCGCCAGCCCGCAAGTACCACCCACACACCCGGCCCACCCTGCCCGCAACCACAACCACAACCACAACCCCGGACAGCACTCCCCCGCCCGAACGGAGCGCGCGGATCACGTCAAGGCGGCGGGGACGGCCCCACGGTGCAGAGCAAGGACCAACACCCACCGACGGAGACGCAACATTTCCGGCACCCCACCGCGTGTACAAGTCGACGCGGGACACCACCGTCCCACGGACAACTCGGCACGGACGACAGAACAAGGGGGCCGGACACGGATGTCGCCGGAGCGCGAGAGGTTATTCGAAGAATTCACCGCCGCCCGGTACGGCGCACTGCGCCGCACCGCCTATCTGCTGTGTGGCGACTGGCACCTCGCCGAAGACCTCGTCCAATCCACCCTGATCAAGGTGTACGCCCGCTGGCCACGACTACGCGACCCGGACACCGCCCAGGGCTACGCCCGCACCACCCTCGTACGCACCTTCATCGACGGACGACGCCGCCACTCGGCCCGCGAAACGGCCAGCGCCGAACCACCCGAAACCGCCACCACCGACACCGACCCGGACCGGCGCCTCGCACTGCTCGCAGCCCTCGCCCCACGTCACACCCGGCTACCGGGCAGTCCTCGTCCTGCGCTACTGGGAAGACCAGAGCATCGAAGAATGCGCCACGATCCTCAACCGGAGCAGCGGCACGATCCGCTCCGACACCCACCGCGGCCTGGCCCAACTACGCACAATCCTCGGCGACTCCCTTCACGAAATCGCCGGAACATGACCCGCCCCCACGCCCGCCCGCACACCACACAACCCGACCAGCAGACCCACAGACAGCCAGCCAAAGCCGCAAGGCGCAGCGCAGCGCAGCAAGGCACGGCACAGCCGGACAAGCCACAAGGCGCAGCGCAGCGAGGCACGGCACAGCCGGACAAGCCACAAGGCGCAGCGCAGCGAGGCACGGCACAGCCGGACAAGCCACAAGGCGCAGCGCAGCGAGGCACGGCAGCCACGGGCCCGCACGGCCACGGACGGGCAGGCGCCAACCAGCAGGCACAGGCTGGCGCGGGCGACAGGCGGGCAGGCACCGACAGACGAGCACGACCGGCCGGGTAGGGGCGGACGGGGCGAGCAGGTGAACGGGCCGGCAGACGAACAGACGGCACAACGGGCGGCGAGGCACGGACGGCAGCCGGCCGGCAAGAACGGACAGGCAGCAGGCACAGCCGGACAAGAGCCGACGAGCAATCACAGACGGACGAGCGGGTGAACGGATGAGGCCGGGAATGCGCAGCGAAACGGAGGGAACAGGCATGACGCACGACGGGGACGACATCGACCACCGGACGGCGGCACAGGTGTTCCGGGCAGTACTCGAACAGCCGGAACCCGAACCGCCCGCAGTACTGCCCGCCGTACGCGCCGGCGGACGGCGACTGCGCGCCCGACGCCGACTCGCACTCGCCGCAGGAGCACTGGTGGCGGTACCGGTACTGGCGTTCGCCGCCACGCTGGCCGTACCGGGAGCATCGGGCCTGCGGGACCTCGTCGGACTCGACCCCGCCGACGGCCGCCACCCGGCCACGCAGCCCTCCGGCTACGGCATGGACCAGCTCGACCAGGTCCAGGCCCGCCTGCACGCCGCCCTCGCCGCCCACCTGCCGCCCGGATACACCGCAGTACTGACCGGCGCCGGCCCCACCACCTTCCGACTCGCCCGCGCCGACGGCGGCTACACCACGATCGCCGCCATCATGGGCACCCCCCTGCCGCCCGGCAGCCACGCCCCCTCACCCTGCGAACCGGACAACGGCCGGCCCGTCTACGCCACCAACTGCACCTTCCACACCCTCCCCGACGGCTCCACCGGCTGGCTCTACCAATCCACCCCCTACACACTCACCCAATTCACCGTCGTCACCCCCCAAGGCAAAACCACCGGACTCGGAACACTCCCCCTCGCCAACCCACCCCAAGGCGAGACCGGCGAACCACAACCCTCCAAACCCATGACACCCGAAGACCTGAACACCCTCGTCTCCAACCCCGAAGTCCTCGCCGCACTCACCACCGTCCCCCTCGACACACCCAGATGACATCCCCCACAAACACCCTCCGGACACGAACCCACCACCACGACCACCACTGGCACCGTCATGCGTGCCGGGCGACGGGCAGGTGCCGGCCGCAGCTCCGGCCCGCAGCTCGCGCCGGATGCCTGTCAGCGGGCGCGTGTACGGTCCGGGGCCGGGAGCCGGGGAGAAGGACGGGCAGGTATGGGCGAAGTCGGGTCAAAGTCGCGGGAATACCTCGACGGGTTGTTCACGCCGGGGCTGCGCCTTGGGGGTGACCCGCACACTCCGTATAGCTGGATCGAGATCGTCGGCGTGCAGGAGGTCACCGTGATCCGGCTGCCGAGCGGTCGGCTGGTCGTGGACTCGCCCTGGTCCACGGCGCCGCCGCGCGAGCTCGCGCTGCGCATCCCGCCGGGCGACTACCGGGTAGAGGTCGCCTGGGCGGACTCCCCCAGCCTGATCGACGGCTACTACAGAGAGCACCGGGAATGCGCTGCCACGCGCCTGTGCGTCCGCGACGAGCCGGTGGTCTCCTGGGAGGTCGCCCTCGGTGTGGGAGAGGAGGGGCCGGGCCCGGACACCGCCGCCTCGGGGTTTGCGGCGGAAGAGGCCATGGGCTGCTTCGCCGACGCCACCGCCTGGGAGCAGCTGACCGAACCGTTCCGCCGCGACCTGGCGAAGGTGACCGCCGCCGGCTTCGGCGGCCCGCCGATCGGGCGGGACACCGAGGATCTCTGCGACGGTCACTTCGAGCTCGTCCGCGACGAGGCCCGCGGGGCCGACCTGTTGACCGTCTGCGTCCCGGAGGGCTGGGCCCAGGTGTGGGTCGGCCGTACCCGTGACGGCGAGGTGGCAGTGGTCCTCGCCCGGGTGGGGTGCCCACCGGGCCCTGACGCGAATCCGAGGGGATGGGATTCCAGCTGTGAGTGGGTCACTCGGCTTCGAGTACCGGCCGGGACCGGCAACCGTAGTGGCCGGCTGTTCCACTCGGTAGCCTTCTTGGCGGCCCGCCGGTCCGAGACGCACACCTATGCCCGGCGGGCCCTCGACATGCCTGCCGGCCGGTGGCCAGGGGCTGGCCGCGCTCGGGGGGCCGCAGCCAGCCCTTGTCGATCCAGAGTCGCGCCTCGGGCGTCGTGCGGCGGTCCGAACTGCACCGCGCGGGGCGTCCGGTCGCTCTCCCGTGCGAACACCGGTCGGCCGCCCGGCCCAACTGACATGGCTCACCCGAAGGCCGGACGTGGGGACGGTCTGGCGGGCCTGCGGGGACAAGAAGTCCGCGCCGCCGTTGCACCGCCAATTGCGGACGGCGCCCTGTTCGGGTCGCTCGTCGCGGACGTCGGCCGACGAGCCGGTGCCGGCATCAGTGAACGCTGATGCTCTCAGCCCGTTCGACGATCTCCGGGCCGAGCTGCAGGTCCTGCAGCCAGCCCGTCAACTGATCGTGCTGGTCGCGGGTGAGCCCTTCGTACAGGCCGGCCTGCAGCAGACCGGCGGCGAGGTGCTGCTTGACGGCCCGCGGCGTGCACTCCTGGCCGATCCGCCGCATAAGGTGGCCGGCCGCGGTCTCGTCGCCGGTAGCGCGGGCGGCGTCGAGTTCCATG
>NZ_BAAALD010000188.1:0-4724 GCF_039528095.1 Kitasatospora arboriphila | reverse complement strand
GCACCGCGCTTCCACCGTTGGCACACCCCGCCGCCCGCACCCGGCCGACATCCCGCAAGGGTCACCCGCCCGGCCGTGCCCGGCCACCCGACCGCACCACGTCGTCCCGGGCCCGCCCCACCCGGCCGGGCCGGTTCAGGAAGGCCTGTCGGTGGCGCGCAGTGCGGTCCTCCACGACGTGCCCCCCCGGCGAGCAGCACGGGACGGAGCCACGTCCCGTGCCGCCAGGCATACTGCCGTCCAGACCCATCAGCGGTGGCCAGAAGCGGGTGGTGACGGCGCGTCAGAGCCTGGGCCTTGCGGCGGGTGCGCGGCCGTCGCGTCGGCCGGCCCGCAGCCGGGTGCGTCACGAGCAGGCGTCGTGCGCGGACTACGGCTGTACCCGCACCGCTGCGCCTACCTCCCCCGCCCCGGTGGCGCAAGCACCCGGTCCGCCAGCGGTGTTCCGCTGCCGGACGCGGGCTGGATCGGTGAGGCCGGCCCCGGCCCGTCCTGCCTCGACCCCGGGCCGGGCGGATCCGAGAACGACTTCACCAACCGCAACGCCATCTTCATGACCTGGAACCTCCTCCACCTCGCCCGGATGCTGAAGGACGCCGGCAGCATCCCCGCCCACGGCAATCGGCGCTCCGAGTGGGGCGTCGGCTGCCGCTTCGACTTCGAGAACCCCGAGCACCGCTGCCCCCGCCTCCCGTCGCGTGGAGAGCGGTGTGGGTGCTCTGCGGGCCGGTCACCGGCACCGGCCACCGGTCCTGCACAGCCTCCTGCGGATCGCTTCGCAGGGTTCGGGCCCGCTTGTTCTTGAGTGATCGCTCAAGTATAGTTTCCTCCATGCCCAGGCCCCGCGAGTTCGACCCCGACACCGTCCTCGACCAGGCGATGATGCGCTTCTGGGAACGCGGCTACCGGGCGACCTCCATCGAGGACCTGGTGAAGGCCACCGGCGTCAAGCCCGGCAGCATCTACAGCGCCTTCCCGGGCGGCAAGCACGCACTCTTCGTGAAGTCGCTGGAGCGCTACTCCAAGCTGGTCGTCCCCCAGAAGTTGGGCGAATTGGAGGCGCCCGACGCCACGGTGGCGCAGATCCGCGGCTACTTCGACGGGCTCGTGCGCGACCTCCTCACCCCGGAGGGGCGCCAGGGCTGCCTCCTCGTCAACACCGCCATCGAGAACGCGGCCGAGGACGACGAGGCGGCGGCCGTCGTCCGCGGCCACCTCGCTCGCCTGGAGCGCTGCATGACCCGCGCGCTGCAGAACGCCCGGCGCCGCGGCGAGGTGCGCGAATCCGTCGACCCCGCCGGCAGCGCCAAGCTGCTCGTCGCCACCTGCCAGGGGTTGATGGTCGTCGGCAAGGCGAATCCCGACGCGGCGGTACTCCGGGCGATCGTCGAAAACGCCTTCGCCGCCCTCTCCTGACGTCACGACACCAGGGCCACCGACCACGGTGGCCCTTTCGCCGGCCCAATAGATGAACAACCACTCAAGAATGAGGTGTGCGCATGAAGGCCATCGTCATATCCACCCACGGCGGCCCCGAGGTGCTCACGATCACCGAACTGCCCGATCCCGTCCCTGCCGACGGCGACGTCCTCATCCGGGTCAAGGCCTTCGGCCTCAACCACGCCGACGCCTACATGCGCAGCGGCGCCTGGGGACGGGTCGCCGCCGTCCCCGGCATCGAGTGCGCCGGACTTGTCGAGGCGGACCCCTCGGGGAACCTCCCGGCAGGGACGAGGGTGGTGGCGATCCTGGGAGGCATGGGCCGCACTCGCAACGGCAGCTACGCGGAACTGGTGACCGTGCCGGCCACCAACGTGGTGGCCGTGCGGTCCCGGCTGCCGTGGACCGACCTGGCCGCGGTGCCCGAGGTGTACGCGACGGCGTACAGCGCCCTGCACGGCAACCTCGCCCTCAAGCCCGAGGAGACACTGCTGGTCCGAGGCGCGACCTCCTCCCTCGGACAGGCCGCCGTCAACCTGGCCGTCCAACACGGCGCCCAGGTGATCGCCACCACCCGCAACCCGGCACAGGTGCCCCTGCTCAAGGAGATCGGCGCCACCGACGTCCTCGTCGACGACGGCCGCCTGTCACCCGAGGCCGCACGCCGGGGCATGGCCGTCGATGCACTGCTCGACGTCGTCGGCAACACCGTGCTCCGCGACTCGCTGGCCACCGTTCGCCCGCGCGGACGCGTCTGCCAAGTCGGCTTCCTCGGCGGATTCGCACCGGCGACGGACTTCGACCCCGTCGCCGACCTGCCCAGCGGAGTCCAGCTCAGCTTCTTCGGCAGCGCCTTCGTCCTGGGAAGCCCGGCCTTTCCGCTCACGGACATCCCCCTGGACGACATCTTCGCCGCCGTCGAGGCCGGCACCCTGCGGGCCCGCCCCACCCGGGTGTTCCACTTCTGCGAGATCGTGGAAGCTCACCGGCTGATGGAGGCCGGCCAGGCGTTCGGCAAGATGGTCGTCACGCTGGAGCCGCCGTCGACCGACTGAGCGCCAGGACGCCCTGCGGGTGCCTCGGCCCGGGGGACGGTGTGTCAGCATGGGGTGGGCTGTCGACCGTCCTCCACTGCCATCACTGCGAGGCCCGGTACAGGCTCTGACTCGTCGTTGCCAGCGGCAGCCATCGTCCGGCCCCCGCGGGTGCCTCGGTGGGGTCGAGGACCTGCGGCATCACCGGGGCGATGGCGACGCCCTTGTAGTGGACCCAGGCCGGGGGTTCGTCGCGGCACCGGCCTGCTGGCGGGCCGCCCAGGAGTGGCGGCGGACCCTGCGCCAGCCGGTGACCACAGCCAGCCACCAGGTGCCGCTGCGGCGGACCCGCACCGTGAGGATGTCCGGGAGGACCTCCCCGGGCCGCGGCCGCGAGCTCCTCCTCGCCGACCAGGACGGCGTCGCGCCAGTCGCGGGTGTGGCGGTGAACGGGGCGCATGTCACAGTCCCTCGTGCCGAGGTTCGAATGGCTGGCGCAGAGCCCGGATGCGCGCCCTGCCCGTGCCCGACGGCCGTGCTGCTGGGGCGGTGCGGTCGTTGATCGGTGCGTGACGGATGCTGCAGGCGGCGAGGGGTCGATTCTGTGGGCGTTGGCCGTGCGGTAGGCCGACGACGGCGACGTGGAGGTGGTCGCCGAGGACCACTACCCCGCGCTCGCCGTGGACGCGGGGGAGAGCGGCTTCGTGTCCGTGGCCGCCGACGCTCCGGACACCACCGGCACGGTGGAGGTGCGCACTGCCGTCCGCGGTCTTCGGCAGCCCCGGTCGGCTGTCGGCCGCGGCCGGGTGCGGGGTGCTGGTGACGGTCGTTCCGCCGGATACCTGGCCGGCCGATCCCGGTCCACCGCCGCCCGGGCGCCGCGTGGGGGAGGGGGCCCGCACTGCGGCCGGGGTGTTTGCAGCTCGGGGAGGGCGCGCAGAAGCACCCGTGCCCGGTGGGCGGCCGACTGGTCCAAGCAGGCCGGCCGCCGTGCCGCCGTCGGGCGGCCGCCGTGGCATCCGCGCGGGTGCCGGGCCGTCCCGCGGTGCCCCTCGGTCGGGGACGCAGATCGGGGGCACCACCGCCCTGCCAGTGTCTGCGCCCGTCCGCGCCGACCCCGCTGTCCCACCACGTGCGGTGAGCGGGCTGCACCCACGCCGAGCTGCTTGCCCCGGACCCGCCTGCCGCCACCGTCTTCGCAGCCGACGCCCGGGGGCCGCCACGCTGCGCACCGGTGTCCGAGGAGCACGGCCGCGGTGTGTTGGCCAGCTGCATCGCACCGGTCCGTCGCCGGTTGCTTTGCGCTGGGCGGTCTTCCTCCGCGGCTGCCGCGCCGCAGCCGGTTCGCCCGCTGGTCGGCCTGAGTGGGGATCACCGCGCGGATACCGCGTGCGCGCAGGTGCTCGCGAATGGCCCGCGAGGAGCGGGCCTAGGTTCTGTCCGGCGGATCATGTGATCGCCTCGCGTGGATCATTGTGTTGGCTGTGGGGGCGGGGCGATCTTACGAACGAAGAGTGGGTGCGACTTGCACCGCATCTGCCGAGGGCCGGGTGTCGGGGTGGACGCTGGGTTGATCACCGGATGGTGATCAACGGGATCCTGTTCCGGGTCCGCACGGGTGTCCCGTGGCGGGACCTGCCGGAGCGGTTCGGGAGCTGGAAAACCGTGTACGAGCGCCACCGTCGGTGGTCGGCGGACGGCACCTGGGAAAGGATCCTCCAGGCCGTTCAGGCCGACGCCGACTCTCAGGGGCGCATCGACTGGAGCATGGTGAGCGTGGACTCCACCTCCTGCCGGGCCCACCAGCACGCTGCCGGCGCACCGCGCAGAACACCCCGGGTCCCGAAGCAGAGATCAACGCCCCGGCAGCACCGCCCCGACGAAGGACTCGGCCGCTCCCGTGGCGGTCTGACCTCCAAGATCCACCTTGCCGGGGAAGGTGGCCGCCGTCCCCTGGCCATGCTGATCACGCCCGGTCAGTGGGGTGACAGCCCGCAGCTGATCCCGGTCCTGGAACGCATCAGGGTCAAGCGCCCAGGCGGCGGGCATCCGCGTACCCGCCCCGACCACCTCGGCGGCGACAGGGCGTACAGCTCCCGCCGCAACCGCCGTTACCTGCGCAGACGCCAGATCAAGCACACCATCCCCGAGCCGAAGGACCAGCGGGCCAACCGCCGACGTAGGGGTAGTAGAGGTGAGCTTTGCCCCGCGACGTGGACACCCTGACACTTGGATCTTGTTGATCCAGGA
>NZ_BAAALD010000187.1:0-4882 GCF_039528095.1 Kitasatospora arboriphila | reverse complement strand
CTCCACCGCACCCCGGCCGCCGTCGTCCGCGCCTGATCCCGAACCGCCCCGCCCCGGAGCCGCCACCATCCCGGCTCCGGGGCCTCCCCCTGGAAGGAGAAGCCGTCCTTGTCCCGCCACGCCCTCGCCGACGCCGACCGCGACCGCCTGGCCGTCGCCGACCTCGCCCGCCTCGCCCGCCTCGCCGCCCGCGGAGACCTGCCCAAGCTCCATGACCAGATCGCCCGCACCGGCGGCTGCTCCAACCCGATCCACCTTCAGGGCTTCCGCACCCTGACCCACGCCACCACCGGCCAGGTCCTGCACCACTACTCCACCCAGCACGAACCCGGCCACCGCCTCAAGGTCGCCTGCGGCAACCGCCGGGCCTCCCGCTGCCCCTCCTGCGCACGCACCTACTCCGCCGACACCTACCACCTCATCCGCGCCGGCCTCGCCGGAGACGAGCCCAAGGGCATCCCGGCCACCGTCCGCGAGCACCCCCGCGTCTTCGCCACCCTCACCGCCCCGTCCTTCGGCCCGGTCCACAACCGTCCCGACAAGGGTGTCTGCCGCTGCGGCACCGACCACCCCGACGGCTCGCCCGTCCTCGGCACACCCCTCGACCCGGACAGCTACGACTACGCGCACGCCGCGCTCTGGAACAACCACGCCCCCGACCTGTGGAGGCGCTTCACCATCTACCTGTTCCGGACCATGGCCAAGATGGCCGGCCTCTACCAGTACGAGTTCAAGGAGCAGGCGAAGCTGTCCTTCGGGAAGGTCGCCGAGTTCCAGCGCCGCGGCGCCGTCCACTTCCACGCCGTGATCCGCATCGACGGGCCCACCGGACCGGACTCCCCGCCCCCGGCCTGGGCCACCGTCGCGCTCCTGGACGCCGCGATCCGCGCCGCCGCCCGCCGCGCCAGTGTGCCTCTCGCAGCTGCCGGCCACCTCCGGAGCCGTCTTCTCCAGTGGGGCCGGCAGGTCGACGTCCGGCCGATCGGCGCCTTCGGCTCCGGTGAGATCTCCGAGCAGGCGGTGGCCTCTTACGTGGCCAAGTACGCCACCAAGTCGGCGGAGGCCACTCAGACCGTGGACCGCCGCATCGTGGAGCGCCACGAACTCGACCGCCACGACCTGCCCGAGCACACCCGGCGCCTGATCGAAGCGTGCTGGGACCTCGATCCGCTCTACCCGGAGCGCCTGCTCGCCCACTGGTCCCACATGCTCGGCTTCCGCGGCCACTTCTCCAGCAAGTCGCCCACCTACTCGACCACCCTCGGCGCGCTCCGCCAGGTCCGCGCCGACTACCGCGCCACCGAGGCCCGCACCGCCCTGCGCGAACGCCTCCTGGCCGCCGGCCTGCCCGACCTCGACGAGCTGCCCGACACCGACACCCTCGTCCTCGCCCACTGGGTCTACGCCGGGGCCGGCAACACCCCCGGTGAGTCCCTGCTCGCCGCCGCCGTCGCCCGTGAGCTCCACGAACGCCGCACCACCGACCGCCAGGAGCTGCGTGCCCAGCTCGCCGGAGAGGAGAACCCCGCATGGACCGCCTGCTGACCGTGCAGGAAGCCGCCAAGCTGCTCGGGACCTGGGAGACGAGCAAGGAGCGCTTCCCGCGCCGCCTCATCGAGGAGCGCCGCATCGCGTTCGTGAAGGTCGGGCGCCACGTTCGCATCAAGGAGAGCGTCCTGGCTGCCTTCGTCGAGTCGAACACCGTGCAGCCGATCACCCGGCCGCGCCGACTTCGGACGGCGGCCTGATGGCGAACACGAAGGGCAACCGCCGACGGTTCGGCTCGGTCCGGCAACTCCCGTCGGGCCGTTGGCAAGTGCGGTACCGCGATCCCCTGACCGGACAGCTCCGGTCGGCCGAGGACACCTACGCGACCAAGCGGGACGCCGAGGTGGCCCTCACGCTCATCGAGGCGAGCATCGTCACCGACAAGTGGACGGACCCGGATGCGGGCTCGGTGAACTTCGCTGACTTCGCCGCGACTTGGATCAAGGACAGGAAGCTGGAGGAGAGCACTCGTGAGAGGTATGCGACCGTCCTCCGGCTGCACATCCTGCCGAAGTTGGGCGGCCGGAGCGTCGGGGAGATCTCCCCTCCGCGCGTGCGGGCCTGGCGTTCGGGCCTCCTGGACGCGGGAGTTGGCGAGCCGAGCGTGGTCAAGGCGTACCAGATGCTCCGCGCCATCCTGAACACGGCCGTGGACGACGGGCTGATCCAGCGCAATCCGTGCCGGATCAAGGGGGCCGACACCTACGACGTGCCGGAGCGGCCGGTGCTCACCGTGCCCGAGGTTTTCGCCGTGGCCGACGCCATCGGCCCGCGGTGGCGGGCGCTTGTCCTGGTGACGGCCTTCGCCACACTGCGGTTCGGCGAGCTGGCCGCACTCCGCCGGCGGGACGTCGACCTGGCCGCGCGCATCGTCCGCGTCCGTCGGAATCAGGCCGAGCTGAACAGCGGCAAGCTGCTCGACAAGGCGCCGAAGAGTGCCGCGGGCTTCCGCCCGGTGGCCTTCCCTGCCGAGATCGTCCCGGCCTTCGTGCACCACCTGGAGCACTTCGCCGGCCAGGGCCCGGACGGGCACGTCTTCGTCGGCCCCCGCGGCGGCAGGCTCCGCCGGAGCAACTTCCGGGACGACTGGGTGTCCGCCCGCGCCAAGGCCGGTATCACCGAGAACGTGCACTTCCACGATCTCCGGCACACCGGCAACACCCTCGCCTCCCAGAGCGGGGCGAGCACCCGCGAACTCATGACCCGGATGGGACACAGCACGACCCGGGCCGCGTTGATCTACCAGCACATGACCAGCGAGCGGGACCGAGTCCTCGCCGACCGCATGGGCGAGGCCGTCCGCCAGGCGCTCGGTGAGCAGTCCCCGCCGGCGCCTTCTGGCACGGGTGTGGCACGGCCGGACTGAGCCGCCCTTCCCATCCCTGGCAGCACGAAGGGCCAGCTTTCGAGGTTCACCCTCGTGAGCTGGCCCTTCTGACGTTCTGCGCCTCGATCGGGCGATGTGCCCCAGGCAGGATTCGAACCTGCGACACCGGCTTTAGGAGAGCCGTGCTCTATCCCCTGAGCTACTGAGGCGGGGCCTGCCGACTGCCTGCGGTGGGGCGGGCGGTGTTCGGCCGACGGCAGACAGACTAGCGGATCCGGCGCTCGGAGATCGTGTGCGGTGGCAGGTGCCGGGGACGGGAACTGGCTATTCTGGCTCGGCCGCTATGTCCGGGTTGGCAGCTGATGAGTAGATACGTACAGATAATCCGACAAGAGCTTTTCTGGTTGGCGCCTGGTCTGGTCGCCCTCGCCGTGGGCCTCGCCGGGATCGGGGTGCCCGAGCTGTGGCGCGACGAGGTGTCGAGTTGGAGCGCCGCCGGGCGGCCGCTGCGCGGACTGTTCGCGATGCTGGCCAACGTCGATGCCAGCAACGGCGCTTCGTACGTCCTGCTGCACGCCTGGACGGGCCTGTTCGGCGACTCGCCCGCCGCCTTGCGGCTGCCGTCCGCCCTGGCGATCGCCGGTGCCGCCTGCTTCACCGCGCTGATCGCCCGGCGGATGTTCGCCTCGCCGGTCGCCGGACTCGCCGGCGGCCTGCTGCTGGCGACCGTGCCGCAGATCTCCCGCTACGCCCAGGAGGCCCGCGCCTACGCGGTGGTGGCCTGTGCGGTGGCCGCCGCGACCTGGCTGCTGCTGCGGGCACTGGAGCGGCCGACCGCCGACCGCTGGGCCTGGTACGCGCTGGCGACCGGTGTGGCCGGGGTCTTCCACCTCGTCTCGCTGGCCTGCCTGGTCGGCCAGCTGCCGATGGTGGCCGCCGCCGCCCTGCGGCCGGACGCCCGCCGGGTGCTCCGGCAGTGGCCGCTCGCGGTGGCCGCCGGGGTGGCCCCCGCCCTGCCGGTGATGGCGCTCGGCCGGCTGCAGTCGGGCCGCCAGCTGTCCTGGTTGGCCGCGCCGACCGTCCGTGACCTGCGGTTCGTCTGGCAGGACCTGTTCGGCTCGCACCAGGTGCTGTACGCGTTCCTGGCCATGGCGCTGCCGGCCCTGCTGCTGCGCGGCTCCCGGCGCCCGGCCGCGCTGCTGCTGCTCGCGGCCTCGCTCCCGGTCGGCGCGGTGTGGGTGGTGTCGCGGCTCGGCAGCACCTCCTTCTTCCTGGCGCGCTACCTGCTCTTCACGGTGCCGCTCTGGGCGGCCCTCGCCGGCGGCGGGATCGGCGCCCTGGCCGCGCTGCTCGGCCGGCCGGTCCCCGTCCGCCGGGCGCCGGCCGCGGGGGCGGCCGGGGCGGCGGGGGGGGGGGGGGGGGGGGGGGGGGGGGGGTGCTGCTGGTGGCCGCGGCGGCCGCCGTCCCGGCCTGGCTCGGCCTGGAGCACCAGCGGGTGCTGCGGACGGCCGCCTCGCACACCGACACCGACTACCGCGGGGCGGCCCGGTTGGTTGCGACCGGGTACGCGCCGGGCGACGCACTGGTCGCGGTCGGCGGCGACCTGAACTGGATGATGGTCGGCCCGGCCGTCTCCTACTACCTGCCCGCCGGGGTCCGCCCCCGGCAGCTCTTCGTCCGGGAGAGCGCGGCGGCCGCCCACGACCTCTTCGCGGTCGAGTGCCCGGTGCCCGTGACCTGCGTCGGTGACGAGAGGCGTGTCTGGGTCGTTACCATCGGCACGGGCGACGATCCGTACGAGCGACTCCCGGGCGAACAGGCCCGGGCCCTGCGGACGGCGTTCGTCCCGGCCGAGGTCCGGCACGTCCCCGGGCTGACGGTGTCGCTCCTGGTCCGCCGCCCGGCGGCCGGTGCGGCACCCGCGCCGGGCCGTCCGTGACCCGCCGCCGACCCGAAAGGCTGTGCCGTGACTGCCCCTGAGGAGACCACCTTCGCCGATCTCGGCAG
>NZ_BAAALD010000186.1:0-4933 GCF_039528095.1 Kitasatospora arboriphila | reverse complement strand
TGGGCATGGACGGGCAGAAGCGGCTGAAGAACGCCAAGGTGCTCTGCGTCGGCGCAGTCGTCCTCGTCCTCCTCCTCGGCGGCCTGGGCGGTCTCCTGGCCGTGGGTGTCCGGAGAGCCCTGGGCCGGGCCCGGCTGGCTCCCGGTGTGGCCGTCGGCCGTGGGGCCGCCCGGGCCCGTGGAGGTGCCCGCAGTGGATCCGGGCGCCCCGGCCGTCGTGGCGGGGGCGGCCGGCGCGGTCGGTTCGGGCACGGACGCCGGCGAGTGCGCCGGCGGCCTGACGGGGAGTCCGGACATGCCGGAACCCCCCTGGGACGAGGGCAGCGCGGCTGCGGGCGCCGGCACCTCCGGCAGGGCGGAGACGGCCTGCCGGACGGCCTGTTGGACGGCCGCCTCGACCTGGCCGGCCGCCGCGGAGGCCTCGGTGTCGTCGGCTGCGGCGGGCAGGGCGAGCAGGACCGGAAGGACGAGGCCCGCGCCGGCGAACGCGACCCGGCGGCAGCCGGTGGGGAGCGCGGAGGAGAGAGCACGGAACGCGTACGGAAGTGCAGCCACGGCGGGAAGTCCTTCCGACGGCCGGCCGCGGCGGGACGCGGTCGGCGGCGGGACAGCTCCGGACCAGCCTCACACATTCCGACAAAACGGGCATTTCGTACGCTCACTCCCCGTGTCCGCCCTGGCCGGTGCCACGGTCAGCGCAGCCGGAGCACCACCTTGCCGACGTGCTCGCTCCGCTCGACCGAGCGGTGGGCGGCGGCGGCCTCCTCGACGGGCAGCACCCGGTCCACCACCGGCCGCACCACCCCGGACTCCACCAGCGGCCACACGTGCTCGCGGACGGCGGCGACGATGGCCGCCTTCTCCGCGACCGGCCGGCCGCGCAGGTTGGTCGCCGCGATCGCGGCCCGCTTGCGCAGCAGGGTGTTCAGGTCGAGCTCCGCCTTGGCCCCGCCCTGCAGGCCGATGATCACCAGCCGCCCGTTCACGGCCAGCGCGTCCACGTTCCGCTGCAGGTACTTGGCGCCCATGATGTCGAGGATCACGTCCGCCCCCGCCCCGCCGGTGAACTCCCGGACGGCCGCCGTGAAGTCCTCCTCCCGGTAGTCGATGCCGAGGTCGGCGCCCAGCTCCGCGCAGCGCGCCAGCTTCTGCGCGCTGCCCGCGGTGACCGCCACCCGGGCGCCCACCGCCTTGGCCAGCTGGATCGCCATGGTGCCGATGCCGCTCGCCCCGCCGTGCACCAGCACGGTCTCGCCCGGACGCAGGTGGGCCACCATGAAGACGTTCGACCAGACCGTGCAGGCGACCTCCGGCAGCGCCGCCGCCTCCGTGGTGGACAGCCCCTTCGGCACCGGCAGCAGCTGCCCCACCGGCACCGCGACCCGCTCCGCGTACCCGCCGCCGGTGAGCAGCGCACAGACCTCGTCGCCGACCGCCCAGCCGGCCACGCCCGCGCCCAGCGCGGCGATCCGGCCGGCGCACTCCAGGCCCGGGTACCGGGAGGACCCGGGCGGCGGGTCGTAGAAGCCCTGCCGCTGCAGCAGGTCCGCGCGGTTGACGGCGGTGGCGGCGACCTCGATCAGGACCTCGCCCTCGGCGGGCTCCGGATCGGGCACCTCGGCCCAGGTCAGCACCTCGGGTCCGCCCGGCTGGGGAATGGTGATGGCTCGCATGGCCGCCACGCTAGCCGCGGCTCCGGCACCGCCCGCGGTCGGCCCGCCGACGGTGCCCGCCCTCAGCCGAGGTTGACGCCCCGTCGGACGGTGATGATCCGGTCGGTGAGCTGCAGCACCGCGGCCTCCGGGTCGGTGAAGTTCAGCAGTCGGCGGCCGCGGACCACCGACACCACCAGGTCCGCGCACTCCCGCGGGGAGCGGCCCGCCTCGGCCCTGGTCACCGGCCGCTCGACGAGGTCCAGCCCGGAGCCGACCGTCAGCAGGTCCTCCATGACGGCGCCGGCGTGCGGGCTGAGGATCGACATGCCGAGCAGCCGGCCCGCCGAACTGGAGCTGGTGACCACCACGTCCGCACCGCTCTGCCGCAGCAGCGGCGCGTTCTCGTCCTCCCGCACGGCCGCCACCAGCACCGCCGTGGGGTTGAGCTGACGCGCGGTCAGCGCCACCAGGACGGCGGTGTCGTCCCGGGCCGGGGCGATCACCACCTTCTCGGCGCGCGGCAGTTCGGCCCGCATCAGGGTGTCCGAACGGGTCGCGTCCCCCAGCACCGCGGTCAGGCCGTCCCGGCCCGCCTGGTCGATCGCCTTGCGCTGCGGGTCGACGACCACGATCGACTCCTTGCGCAGCCCCTGGCCCAGCAGCGCGGTGACCGCGCTGCGGCCCTTGGTGCCGTAGCCGACGACGACGGTGTGCTCCCGCACCGGACCTCCAGCGGCTGCCGACCGAGGACGGCACCGACCGGGGCCGCCGCAGGCGACGATACCGCCGCCGCGGCCGCACCGGCCGGACCCGCCGGCCACCTTCGTGACCGGCACCTTCCCTCCACGTCCCCGCACGGAACCGCCCCCGCGCGGCGGTGGCCCGGCGGGGCGCCGCCCCGCCATGCTGGTGCCCGTGACCCACGGCACCCGGGCCCCCGGCCCCGACGGCAGACTCTCCCGGCTGCGCGCCACCCGCGCCCCCCGCACCCGTGAGACCGAGGTGGCCGGCGGCCGGGTCTTCCTGCCGACCCGGACTCCCCCGCCGCCGTTCCGCCAGGTCGCCCGGCGACTGCTGCTGGCACTCTCCGTCCTGCTCGCCACCACGCTGGTCGTCTGGCTGGACCGGGACGGGTACCACGACAACGCGGGCGGCCCGCTGGACCTGCTGGACGCCGCGTACTACGCCACCGTCACCCTCTCCACCACCGGCTACGGCGACATCACCCCGGTCAGCGACAGCGCCCGACTGACCAACATCTTCGTGATCACCCCGCTGCGCGTGCTGTTCCTGATCATCCTGGTCGGCACGACCCTGGAGGTGCTCACCGAACGCACCCGCCAGCAGTGGCGGATCGGGCGCTGGCGCTCCACCGTCAAGGACCACACGGTGGTGATCGGGTACGGCACCAAGGGCCGCAGCGCGGTCGGCGCACTGCTCGGCCAGGGCATCGACCGCGACTCGATCGTGGTCGTCGACCCGCAGCCGCGCACGGTCGAGCAGGCCACCCTGGACGGGCTGGCCGGGGTGGTCGGCGACGCCACCCGCACCGACACCCTGCTCCGCGCCGAACTGCCCCGGGCCGCACGGGTGGTGGTGGCGCCGGAGCGGGACGACACCGCGGTGCTGATCACCCTGACCGCCCGCCAGCTCAACCGGGCCGCCACCGTGGTGGCGGCCGTGCGGGAGGACGAGAACGCGCCGCTGCTGCGGCAGAGCGGTGCGGACGTGGTGGTCACCAGCTCCAGTTCGGCGGGCCGGCTGCTCGGCATGTCGATCCTCAGCCCGCACGCGGGCGCCGTCATGGAGGACCTGCTCACCCACGGCACCGGCCTCGACGTCACCGAGCGGGCGGTCACCGCCGAGGAGGCGGGCCGCTCCCCGCGGGAGAGCGCCGACCTCGTCCTGGCGGTCGTCCGCGGCCGGCGGCTGCTGAACTTCACCGACGAGGAGGCCGCCGTGCTGCAGCCCACCGATCGGCTGATCGTCATCCGGGACGCCCCCCGCCACGCCTGACGCAGCACGGGCCGCGGGCGTCAGGGCAGCTCCAGCACCTCCGCCCGGCCGCCCGCCGGGACACCGCCGGGCGGCACCACGGCCACCGCCTCGGCGAGCGCCAGGCCGCGCAGCATGGCCGGTCCGTCGAAGCGCAGCGGCACCAGCCCGTCGGCGGTCCGCACCACCGGCACCAGCCGGGTGTCCTCCGGGTTGCCCGGCAGGTCGACCGCCGCGCTCTCCGTCCGGATCGGCGGCTCGGCGCGGCCGGCCAGCGCGTCCAGCAGCGGCAGGGCCAGGGTCAGCGCGCCCGCGGCGGCGGCCAGCGGGTTGCCGGGCAGGCCGACCAGGTGCCGTCCGCCGGGCAGCGCGGCGAGCAGCATCGGGTGCCCCGGCCGGACGGCGACGCCGTCGACCAGCAGCCGGGCACCGGCCTCGGCCAGCGCGGCGTGCAGGAAGTCGGCCGGGCCGGCCGCCGTACCGCCGGTGGTCACCACCACGTCGGCGGGCGAGTGCCGCAGGGCCTCCCGCAGCAGGTCCCGGTCGTCGCCGACCCCGCGCACGCCGATCTGCTCGGCGCCGGCGGCGGCGAGCCAGGGCGGCAGCAGCGGCCCGAGGGCGTCCCGGACGAGGCCCGGGCCGGGCACCCCGGAGTCGAGCAGTTCGTCGCCGAGCAGCAGCAGTTCGACGGTCGGCCGGCGGCGCACCACCAGGACGTCGTGGCCGGCCGCGGCCGCCAGGCCGAGCACCGGCGCGGTGACCCGGGTGCCGGCGGGCAGCAGGGTCTCGCCGCGGCGGCACTCCTGACCGCGCGGGCGGACGTCCTGGCCGGGCCCGACCTCGCCGTGCAGCAACCCCCGGACCGTCCGGCCGTGCTCGCGGCGGAGCACACCGGTGGCGCCGGGCGGCAGCTGCGCGCCGGTGGCGATCTCGACGGCGGTGCCGTCGGACAGCGGGGCGGGCGCGGCGCCGGCGAGCAGCCGGCCGGCCGGCCGCCAGGGTCCCGGCCCGGCGACGGCCCAGCCGTCCATGGCGGAGGTGTCGAAGCCGGGCAGGTCGGTCACCGCCGCGAGCGGTTCGGCCAGGGTGCGGCCGAGCGCTGCGGCGAGCCGGACCTGCTCGGCGGGCAGCGGCGCGGCCGCGGCCAGCCGGGCCGTCCGCCGGGCCTGGGGCCAGGGGCGGTCGTGCACCGGCGGCCCGGTGCGCGGGTGGTCCACGTCGGCGAGGGCGCCGGTCACGCCTGCTCCGGCGGGTGCTGCGCGGCCCACCGTTCGGCGAGGGCGG
>NZ_BAAALD010000185.1:0-5347 GCF_039528095.1 Kitasatospora arboriphila | reverse complement strand
GGCCACCTCACGGCCGACCGGCAGCGAGGCGGTGGCGGCCGGCGAGGGCGCGTTCAGCACGTGCACCGCCCGGCGGGCGGAGGCCGGGTCGTCCGGGTCGAAGCCGGCGAAGGCGAAGTCGTCCAGCAGCGAGCCGTCCCGGGCCACCGCCTGGGCACGCACCCCGGCCGCCGCGGGGACGAGGTCCCCGGCGGTCACGGCCGGCAGCAGCCGCTGCACCGCGGCGGTGAACGCCTTCCGTGACAGCGAGCGGTGCAGCTCGCCGAGCTCGTACCGCCAGTGCCGCCGGGCGATCCGCCAGGTGCCGGGGAAGGCCGCCGTCCCCGCGAGGTCGCGCAGCCGCACCGTGCGCCAGTCGTAGCCTTCCCGGGCCAGCGCGGGCACCGCGTTCGGGCCGACGTGCACGTCCCCGTGGACACCCCGCGTGAGGTGCACGCCCAGGAACGGGAAGGCCGGGTCCGGCACCGGGTAGACCAGGCCCCGGACGAGGCCCCGCCGGTGCTCGGCCAGCTCGTAGTACTCGCCGCGGAACGGGACGATCCGCACCCCCGGGTCGTCCCCTGTGAGCCGCGCCACCCGGTCGCCGTGCAGGCCCGCGCAGTTCACCAGCACCCCGCAGCGGACCTCCCCCGCCGAGGTCTGCACCGTCACCCCGTCCGCACGGCGGGCCACCGCGCGCAACTCCGTCCCGGTGTGCAGCACCGCGCCCTTCTCCCCGGCGAGCTCCGCGTACCGGCGGGCCACCGCCGGGAAGTCGCAGATGCCGGTCGTACCGACGTGCAGGCCCGCCACCCCGCGGACCTCCGGCTCGTACCCGGCGATGCCCGCCGCGTCCAGCTCGGCCACCGGGATGCCGTTGGCGCGGCCGCGCGCCGCCAGCGCGGCCAGCCGCGGCAGCTCCTCGGCCGACGTGGCGACGATCAGCTTGCCGGTCACCTCGTGCGGGATGCCCTGCTCGCGGCAGAACTCCACCATCTCCGCGGCGCCGCCGGTCGCGTACCGGGCCTTCAACGAACCCGGCCGGTAGTACACCCCGCTGTGGATCACCCCGCTGTTGCGGCCGGTCTGGTGCGCGGCGAGGGCCTGCTCCTTCTCCAGCACCGCGACCTGCACGCCGGGCTGCGCCCGGGTCAGCGCGTATGCCGTGGACAGGCCGACGATGCCGCCCCCCACCACCAGAACGTCGACGTCGTAGCGCACCTCGGCCCCTTCGCTCGGCTGCCCCCGCCGCAGCGATCGTGCCACGACAGTGGCCCACCGAGAAGGCGGCCGGGGGAACCCCCAGGGGCGCGTGGGGGCACCTCCCGGCCGAAGGCTGGGGGCGAACTGCGCAGTCCGGGATCGGGCAACGCGACGAATCCGGGCCGGGCCCCGGTTCGTACGGCGGCCCGCATCCGAATCGCGCAGTTCTCCCCCCAGCCTTCGGCCGGGAGATGCCCCCACGCGCCCCTGTGCGGCGGCTGCCGCTAGTCCTGCTCCCAGGGCCAGTGGGCGTCGCGGCCGGCCTCCAGCAGCGGGATCAGGCGGAAGGCCGCGTCGGTCAGGCCGCCGAAGGTGTGGCGGCGGGCGCCGCCGGAGGGCGCGTGGCCCGCCCGGTAGCCGGCCAGGTTCCAGGTGTAGACCGGGACCTGCGCCGGGACCGCGGCGAGCGGGTCGCCCTGCCAACCGCCGTACGCCTGCTCGTCGGTGACGATCACCACCCGGTCGTGGCGCCGGTAGTGCTGCCGGACGGCCTTGCCGGTCTCGGTGCCACCGAGGTCGGAGAAGCGGTCCAGCACCTTCAGCACCGCGTCGCCGCGCTGCAGCTTGATCCGGCGGCTGGTGGTGCCGAACTCGACCAGGTCGGCGTCGGCCGCGCGCAGCGCCAGCGCCGCGCCGAAGACCGCTGCCGAGTCCGCCCGGTTGAGCTGGGTCTGCGCGCTCGGCCGGTCGAACATGGAGCCGGAGCGGTCGACCAGGACGAGCGTGCGGCCCGGCAGCACCGGGACGTTGGCGAGCGAGTGGCCGAGCGCCGTCTCCAGCGCGTGGCCCCAGCGGAGCGAGGGCGCGTGCCGGTGCGCGGCGAGGTAGCGGAACGGGAACTGCTTGGACCGCTGCACCTCGCCCCGGTCGGAGATCCGCCGGGCGACCTGCTCGGCCACCGCGTCCGACACCCCGGCCTGGTCGAAGTTCCGCAGGTTGCGGACGAGGGCCATCGACCCCATCGAGGGGATGATCGCCTCCCAGACCGCCGCGTCCAGCGGGCCCTGCAGCCAGCCGGCCAGCGCCTCCCAGGTCATGCCGGCCGCGGCCAGCCGCTCCGCGCCGCCGGGGCCGGTGACGACCGCGCGCCGCTGTTCGACCGGCAGCGCGAGCAGTTCGCGGCTGGCGGTCAGCAGGGCGTCGCCGGTCGGCGGGACGGCCTCGTCGGGGCGGTGCCGGCGGTCCAGTGCGTACCGGAACAGCGGGCCCTGCCACGGCTTGTCGGGGTGCGGCGAGGGGTGGGTCAGCTCCAGCACGTCGCCGAACCGGAAGCCCTTGGAGACGGTGTCGTACTTGAGCAGCGCG
Organism: Kitasatospora arboriphila; assembly: GCF_039528095.1. Classification (NCBI taxonomy): domain Bacteria; kingdom Bacillati; phylum Actinomycetota; class Actinomycetes; order Kitasatosporales; family Streptomycetaceae; genus Kitasatospora; species Kitasatospora arboriphila. Next base: position 2,800 of record NZ_BAAALD010000185.1, on the reverse strand, counting down.
CGGCCGTTGTACAGCCGCCGCGTGGCGTCGGCGACACCCCGCTTGAGCGGCTTCGGCAGCGCCCGGCCGTACCGGGAGGTCCAGTAGGCGAGCAGCTCGCCGGGCTCGTCGGGGCGCTGCAGCACCGCGTCGACGGCCTGCCGGGAGAACCCGGGCGCCCCGGCGTCGAGCCGGGCGCGGGTGAACTCGGCGGCGCCGACCAGCGAGGCGGTGCGCATCGCGGCGCCGTACCGGAGCCAGCGCAGCAGGCCGAGCGTCCACTCCGGGTCGCTCACCGCGAGGGAGCGGACCAGGGCGGTGTACCGGTCGTCGCGGGCGCCGCCGCGCTCGTAGAAGGTGTCCTGGCCGACCAGGTTGGCGACGGCGAGCAGGAAGAGTTCGGACTTCTCGTCGCGCAGGTGGCCCACGCCGCCGGCGTGGTTGAGGGCGTGCTGCCCGGTCGTGGTCACGGGCGAGGTCGGGCCGGTCTTCGGGCGGCGGATGTTGAAGCGAGACATGGTGGTTCCCCCTGCGGGGAGGCACGGCGCGGCGCGGGGCGTCCGAGATCACGGTGACGGCAGCGGCGACCGGGCTTCACAGCACCAGGAGGCGCTCCACTGGAAGGAGCCGCGGCCTGCGCACCGGACGCCCCGGCGCGACGCCTCCCGAGATCAAAAGTGGGTGCCGGCTCATTTCTTGGAGGAAGTAACCGGTCCTGCGCACCGGGAGGTGGCAGTCGTATGCACGTGTAGGTGTCCAGAGAACAGAAGCGGCTGAGGTGACGTGTGCTGCTCTACCGACTGAGCTACACCGGCCCGAAGCCGATGACGGGACTCGAACCCGCGACCTGCCCATTAACAGTGGAAGTAACCTCTGCCTGCGCACCTGGACGAGGAAGACGTTAGCCACCGGGCGGCCCGGGGTGCATCCGAATATCCGCGGCGGCCTTCAGGTCGAGGCGGTCAGCACCAGCCGCGCCCGCTCCGTCAGCTCCCGCACCCGGCGCTCGTCCTGGTACGGCTCCAGGCGGCGCAGCAGTTCCAGGACGTACTCCCGGCTGCGCTGCGAGGAGATCCGCCCGGCCACGTCCACCGCGCGTTCGCCGGCCGCCACCGCGGCGTCCAGGTCCCCCGCCTCGGCCTCGGCCATCGCTGACACCACCAGCCGCAGCGCGTGCGAACGCACGTAGCCCTCGGTCGGCCGGGCCAGCGCCTCCCGGGTGAACTGCCGCACCTTGGACGGCATTCCGAGGTCGCGGAAGCACTCCGCGGCGTCCGCGGCCAGCCGGTCGTAGGTGTAGAAGTCGATCCAGGTCGGGTCGGCGTCCCCGGGCCGCGAGCGGTCCAGCGCCCCCTCCGCGGCGACCAGGGCCGTCGCACAGGCCGCCGCGTTGCCGGCCCTGGCCTGCGCCCGGGCCTCCACCAGGTGGAAGAAGCTCATCGTGCGGGCCGTCGCCAGCCCCCGGTTGCGTTCCAGCGCGGCCTGCGCGAGGTCCACCGCCTCCTCGGGGAAGTTCCGGTACACCGCCTGCAGGCTCATCGACGCCAGCACGTACCCGCCGAGCGGTACGTCCCCGGCCGCCCGGGCCAGGCGCAGGGCCTGGATGTAGTACCGCTGCGCGGCCTCGTGCTGGCCGGTGTCGAAGGCCATCCAGCCGGCCAGCCGGGTCAGTTCGGCCGTGGCGCCGAACAGTGCCCGGCCCACCGCGTCGCTGTACGAGCCGAGCAGTAGCGGGGCCGCCTCCACCCGCAGGCACTCCGGCACCATGGACGAACGCCAGTCCCCGCCGCCGTACTTGGAGTCCCAGCGGCGGGCCTCCTGGGCGGCCTCGCGGAGCTTCGCCGCGTCCGAGTGGCCCACCCGGTGGCCGGAGCGGTCCGGTGCCGCGGCCTCACGGGCGACCGAGCCGTCCGCCGGGGTGATCAGCCAGCGGGAGACCGGCGTCGCGTACGCCGAGACGGAGAAGGTGCCGGCCAGGCTGTCGCTCCACCGGCCGCCGCCGGGGCCTCTGCGCAGGTCCAGGTCGACCCGCCACAGCTCGGTCGCCGAACGGACGGCCTCCGGCACCTCGCGCGGGAACTCCAGGCCGAGTTCGGGGGTCGGCTGGGTGTCGCCGAGACCGATCTCCTCCAGCGGCACCGGGCGGCCCAGCTTGCTGCCGAGCGCGGTCGCGATCAGGTGCGGCACCGGCCGCTGCGGCACCATGCCCTTGGTGACCCACCGCGCCACCGAGGTCTTGTCGTAGCGCAGCGTCAGACCGCGCTGCGCGCCGAGGTCGTTGACCCGGCGGGCCAGGCCGGCGTTGCTGATCTGGGCGAGGGACAGGAGTGCGCCGAGCCGTTCGTTCGGCCCTCGTGAACTGGCGGTCATGGTGGCGGTGGCACCCCCTGGCGAGGTCCTGCGCGGAGGGTGGCGCGCGTATTGCGGCCACCCGCTGCACCTAGCGTAGTCGGACGGGTTCCGAGGGTTAAGAGGCCGCATTCCGGATGGCGGGATCGCGCGCACCAACGGCCTGTCGGCGACGGTCCGTCCGCCCCGCCGCGGAACGGCCCGCTCCGCCGTGCTCCGGGCCGGACTCCCGTGCTCCGGTGCCGTGCCGACGTGCGCCCGCCCGTGCCCCCTGGCCGCAGCGGCAGGTGGGCGATTCGCTGGAGCCCGTGGATCGGCCCGCCGTCGAGGACCCGGCGGGCCGGGGGAGACCGCTGCCGCCATCCCCGCGGGCAGCGGTGGGTCCGGGAGGGCATGCGGATGCCCTCCCGGGCAGTGCGACGCCTTTCGGCCATTCGGCGATGTCCATGCCACGAGGCGACAGGGGACGGCC
>NZ_BAAALD010000184.1:0-5441 GCF_039528095.1 Kitasatospora arboriphila | reverse complement strand
TCGGCGAGGCCCGCGGCGACGGAGGGCAGCGCGTCCGCGGCCCGGGCGGTGGGGCGCGAGGCGGCCGCCCAGACGCCGACGGCGCCGAACAGGGCGACGACGGCCGTGCCGAGGCCGGGGCGCCGCCGGGAGACCAGCCCGGAGAGGACGGCGACCACGGCCGCCACCGTGTAGATGCCGGCGAGCAGGGCGGCCTTGTCGTGGGTGCCGAAGGAGCGGATCGCGTACTCCTTGAGCCAGGTCGGGGCGAGGTCGATCGCGGCCGAGCCGACGGCGAGGACCGGGGAGCCGCCGGGGCCGGTGAACGCCGCGGTGAGTTCGCCCGCGGCCAGTGCCGGCCCGGCGGCCACCAGGCCCACCGCACCGGCGGCGCACGCCCGGCCGAGCCTCGCCCTGCGGCGGTCTGTCCGGTGGTCATGGTCGTTGCTCACAACCGGTATTCGGCCCGGCCGGTGGTGCGGATGGGTGCGAATTTCCCGCCCGGTGCCGCCGGAGGTCAGAGGTGTTCGAGGATGCCCTCCGGGTCCTCCGTCGCCGCCTCGGCGAAGTCCGCGAAGTCGAGGTTCGCGATCATCAGGTTGACGTGCACCTCGTGCACGGCGGCCGGGGACGCCCGGAACTCACGGGCCGGCGGGTCGTCGAGGACCTCCTCCTCGTCACCGGTGTCGAGGGCGAGCAGGGCGAGGCGGGCCGACTCCATCGTGGTCCGGTCGGCGAGGAACACCACCCCGAGGTCGGTGTCCCGGCCCGCCGCAGCGCGGACCGCCTCCGGCGTCGCCCCGGCCCACACCGGGTCGTCGACCGGGTGGACCTGGGCCTCGTACTCGCCGTGCGGTCCCCGGGCCCGGCTCGCCGCGGCCACCACCGCACGCCACGCGGCCGCGTCGGTGTAGTCGGTCCTGACGATCAGTGCGGCGGAGTCCTGACGATCAGTGCGGCGGAGTCCTCACGTCCGACGATCTCCGGCAGTTCCGTCACGGTGTCCCTCTCCCTCGGCCCGTCCGTCCGTCCGGACTCTCCCACCCGCCACCGACACCGCCCCCGGGGGCGGCACCGGCACCCGGGGTCAGCTGTCCGAGCAGGTCGGTACCGTCCCGGCGGGTACCGACACACGACGGACGAGGTGGGCGCGACGGGAGCGAAGACGGCCGTGCCGGCCTGGGCGGACGGCCCGGTGGCCGAGGTGCTGCGGAACGCTCCGGCCGGCGGCGCCGACCGGGCGGCGGACCACGACGGCTGAGCATCCGTCAAGTCGACACCCCCGCCGGGCGGCATGGCGAAGATCACAAGGCCGGGACGGGGTGCATCGCGCGTCTATAGGGCGGGGGGTGACGTTGTCGTCGACGAATCGGAGCTGAGTGTGCGTGTCCCAGGACGGCGCCGGAGCGGTACTGCAGGATCGGGGAGGCGCCGGCGGCGGGCCGGAGCGCGGACGGGACGGGTCCGCCGGGTGCTCCGTCGGCTCCGGCCGGCCTACCCGCGGCCCGGACTGCGGGGCCTCCGGCGGTGGCTTCCGTCCTGGCGGCAGCTGCTGGCCGTCCTGCTGACCGGGGTGGCGGCGCTGGTCGGCACGGTCGTCTGGCTGTTCGCGACCACGCACGTCCCGGACGACCTCAACTCCTTCGCCACCCAGCAGAACAACGTCTTCTACTGGTCGGACGGCACCGAGATGGCCCGCACCGGCTGGGTGAACCGGCAGGAGGTGCCGCTGGAGAAGGTGCCGGAGTCCGTCCGCTCGGCGGTGCTCGCGGCGGAGAACGCGACCTTCTACTCGGACGCGGGCGTCTCCCCCACCGGCATCACCCGGGCCGTCTGGGCGATGGTGACCGGAGGCGACACCCAGGGCGGCTCGACGATCACCCAGCAGTACGTCAAGAACATCTACCTGACCCAGGAGCGCGACCTCTCGCGCAAGGCCAGCGAGATCGTGATCGCGGTCAAGCTGGACCACCGGCTGAGCAAGGACGAGATCCTGGCCGGCTACCTCAACACCAGCTGGTTCGGCCGGGGCAGCTACGGCATCCAGCGGGCCGCCGCCGCGTACTACGGCAAGGACGTGTCGGCGCTGAACCCGAGCGAGGCGGCCTTCCTCGCCTCGCTGCTCAAGGGCGCCTCGCTGTACGACCCGTCGCTGGGCAAGGACAACCACCAGCGGGCGGTCGAGCGGTGGTCGTGGGTCCTGGACCGGATGGTGGAGACGGGGAAGCTCTCGGCCGCCGAACGCGCCCGCTACACCGCCTTCCCCGAACCGGTGGCACCGCCGGTCGCCCGCGGCCTCGGCGGCCAGACCGGGTACCTGGTGGACCTGGCCGAGAGCTACCTGGTCTCCCATTCGGCGATCACGCCCGCCCTGCTCGACCTGGGCGGCTACCAGATCCGCACCACCTTCGACCGGCAGCGCACGGCCGATCTCACCGCCGCCGTGCAGAGCGCCGGCCCCCGACTGGACCCGGCCCGGGAGGCCGACCGGCACGCGCGGATCGGCGCCGCCTCGGTCTCCGCGGACGGACGGATCCTCGCCCTGTACGGCGGGCCCGACTACCTGAAGCAGGGCTTCGACAACGCCAACACCTCCAACGTCCCGGTCGGCACGGCCTTCACCCCGATCGTCTACGCGGCCGCCCTCGACCAGGGCGTCCGCAAGGGCCGGGAGGGCGGCCGGAGCCCGGTCGCCCCGGCCACCCGCTACGACGGCGGCGACGGGATCCCGGTGATGACGCCGGAGGGCCCGTACTGGGGGCGCGACGGCAAGATGGCGAAGACCGCCAACGACGGCCACAAGAACTGGGGCAGCATCAGCCTGCGCGACGCGGTCGCGCAGTCGGTGAACGGCCCGATGATGCAGCTCGGCATGGACGTCGGCCTGGACCGGGTCCGTACGACCGCAGCCGGGCTCGGACTGCTCCCGGACACCCTCGGCGACCTGGTGCCGTCCTTCTCGGTGGGCAACTCCCGTCCCAGCGCGATCCGGACGGCCTCGGCCTACGGCACGTTCGCGGCCGGCGGGATGCACACCGACCCGTACTCGGTGGTGTCGGTGACCCGCAACGGCACGCCGGTCGTGCTGATCCGGCCGGCTCCCTTCCGGGCGCTGCCGGAGCAGGTCGCGGACCGGGTCGACGAGTCGCTGAGGGACGCCGTCCGCTCCGGCAGCGCCCGTGAGGCCGCCGCGGCGGGCCCCGGGGCGGCGGGCAAGACCGGGACGACCGAGGACCGCACCGCCGGCTGGTTCGTCGGCTACCAGGGGCAGGTCGCCACCGCCGTCACGGTGTTCCGGATGGACGCGACGAGCATGCAGCTCCTCCCGCTGGACGGCCTCGGCGGCTCGCCCGCCACGGACCCGGTCTCCACCTACCCGACCCGGATCTGGACGGCCTACGCCCAGCAGGTCACCGCCGCCCGGACCGGCCGGTAGGCCGTCCGCCCTCCGGGACCGGGCGGCACCCGGTCCCGGAGGAGCGGCTACTTGACCAGGGCGGACCAGTCGGCGGGCTGTGCCGGGTCGAGGCCGCGCAGCCGCTCCAGCACCTTCGGGTCCTGCGCGTCGAGCCAGTCGGCGAGTTCCTTGAAGGAGACGCAGCGCACGCCCTCGCGCTTGCAGACGCCCTTCACCACGTCCTCGATGGCCTGCATGTAGATGCCGCCGTTCCAGGTCTCGAAGTGGTTGCCGATGAACAGCGGTGCGCGGCTGCCGTTGTAGACCCGCTCGAAGCCGTTGAGGTAGCCGTCGCGGGTCTCCCGCTCCCAGGCCTGGTACTTCTTCGGATCGCCGTTGGTGCTCTCCCCGGACTGGTTGGCGAGGAAGTTGAAGTCCATCGACAGGACCTGGGTGGGCTTGCCCGGGTAGGGGACCATCTGCAGCGGGAAGTTCCAGATGCCGTCCTTCTTGGCCGGCCATACCTGGAACTCGCCCGGCGAGCTGGCGTCGTACCGGAACCCGGAGGCCTTCTCGGCGGCGAGCAGGTTCTTCTGGCCCTCCAGGCAGGGGGCGCGGCCGCCGACCAGCTCCCGGGTGTAGTCGAACGGCAGCGCCGGGACGTCCTTCATCCCGGTGTTGGTCTTCCAGTCGGTGACGAAGGAGCGGGCCTGGTCCAGCTCGCTCTGCCACTCCGCGACGCTCCAGTCGCCGCCGCCCTTGGGGCCGCAGAAGTGGCCGTTGAAGTGCGTGCCGATCTCGTTCCCGTCGACCCAGGCCTGCCGCACCTGTTCGAGGGTCGCCCGCAGGTGGGCGTCGGTGGGGAAGGATATGTCCGCCTTGCCGACCGCGTGCTGCGGCGGGTGGTACAGCGACCGCTTGGAGTTGGGCACCAGGTAGATGCCGCTGAGGAAGAACGTCATGTGGGCGTCGTTCTCCTGCGCGACCTTGCGGAAGTGCGAGAACAGGTGGTCCTCGTTCTCCAGTGCGCCGTCCCAGGAGAAGACCACGAACTGCGGCGGCTTCTCACCGGGTTTGAGCTTCTCGACCGGCGGCCGGTTCGGCTGCGGCCCGGTGTCGGAGGTGGAGCCGTCGCCGATCGACCGGACGACGCCGTCCCAGGTCGGCGAGGGCGACGGCGCGGGCGTCCGGGTCGGCGGCGCCGTGGCCGTCGCGCTGCCCGCCGCGGCGGCCGGGACGGCGCCCGCGGACTCCCGGTCGCCGTCGGAGCCCGGCAGCAGCGCCACGGTGACGGCGCCGGCCACGCCGACGGCGAGCAGGCCGGCCAGGCCGCGTGAGGTTCTCATCCTCGTCCTCGTTCCTCGGGGGCAGCCGGGGCGGCCGGCTGCGGTACGAGCGGGCCGGCCTCGGCGGCCGCGTCCGCGGACCGGTCACCCGTTCGACCGTCCCTGCATGGACAACGCTCCTGACCTGGTGTCAGGTTGCAGCCGAACCGGACGAGATCCGTCCGGCGGCCGTCGGGGCCGTAGCTGAACGATCTTGGCCGCTGCTATCGTGCCCACGTCAGATTCGGTCAGGGATATGCGAATTGGAGATTCATGCGCACGTCACAGCGGATAGCCGCCCTCGCGCTCAGCGCTCTGGGCATGGTCGCGGGAACGGTTTCCGTCGCCGCTCCGGCCGAGGCGGCCACGACGCCGAGCGGCGCCTGCGGCAGCGGCTACTACCAGATCGACCACCACGCCCTCGGCACGGTGGCCGACATCTACCTGTTCTACAACGGGTCGAGCAACTGCGCCGTCACCTGGGTGCGGAGCCCGAACGGCACCAGGACGTACGACCTGCGGGTGCAGATCATCCGGCAGAGCGACCTCGTGGAGTCCCCCGACTGGGGCTACTACAAGTTCTACGCCGGCCCGGTGAAGCTCAGCGCCAAGAACACGTGCATCTCGTGGGGCGGGCAGGCGGAGGGCATCCGCTGGGCGTCCGACTGGGAGCACTGCGGCTGATCGGTGAGCGGCCCCGCAGGCCCAGACCCCCGGGAAGCCGCGCCGATCGGCGCGGC
>NZ_BAAALD010000183.1:0-5632 GCF_039528095.1 Kitasatospora arboriphila | reverse complement strand
TCAGCACCTTGGCGAGCGTCGACTTGCCGCAGCCGGACTCGCCGACGATGCCGAGCGTCTCGCCCTGCATCAGGTCGAAGGAGACACCGTCGACGGCCTTCACGGCGCCGACCTGCTTCTTGACGATGATGCCCCGGGTCAGCGGGAAGTACTTGACCAGGTCCCTCACCTGCAGGATCGGCTCGCCGCGGGGCACCTCCCGGGCGAAGGCGGCGTCCTCGGGCACGGCCTCCACCGTTCCCGCCCCGTCAGACGTCATGGAGGGTCTCCTTCCAGAAGAAGCACGCGCTGCCCCGCCCCGGCAGGGGCACGCCGGTGTCGCCGGTGACCTCGAAGAGCTCGGGCTCCTCCCGCCGGCAGATGTCCTGGGCGCGCGGGCAACGCGGGTTGAACGCGCAGCCCTTGGGGATCCGCAGCAGGTTGGGCGGCAGGCCCTTGATGGCGTAGAGCTCCTGGCCCTTCTGGTCCAGTCGCGGGATGGAGTCGAGCAGGCCGCGGCTGTAGGGGTGGGCCGGGTTCTTGTAGAGGTCGTGGACGGGGGCGGTCTCGACGATCCGGCCGGCGTACATCACGGCGATCTTGTCGGCCACGTCGGCGACCACGCCGAGGTCGTGGGTGATCAGGATCAGACCCATGTTGTACTCGGCCTGGAGATCCGCCAGCAGGTCCATGACCTGCGCCTGGACGGTCACGTCCAGCGCGGTGGTCGGCTCGTCCGCGATGATCAGGTCCGGTTCCAGGGCCAGCGCCATGGCGATCATGATGCGCTGGCGCATGCCGCCGGAGAACTGGTGCGGGTAGTCGTTGACGCGTTCCTTGGCGGCGGGGATCCGCACGCGCTCCATCAGCTCGATCGCCTTGGCCTTGGCCTCCTTGCGGGAGGCCCCGCGGTGCACCCGGTACATCTCGCCGAGCTGCGTGCCGACCGAGTGGACGGGGTTCAGGGCGGACAGCGCGTCCTGGAAGATCATGGCCATCTGCTCGCCGCGGATCTTCCGGCGCTCCTCCTTGCCGAGCTTGAGCAGGTCGCGGCCCTTGAAAACGATCTCGCCGCCGGTGACGTAGCCGGGCGGGCTGTCGAGGATGCCCATGACGGCCTGGGCGGTCACCGACTTGCCGGAGCCCGACTCGCCCAGGACGGCGAGCGTCTCGCCGGCGGCGACGGAGTAGTTCACGCCGTTGACGGCCTTGGCGACGCCGTCGCGGGTGCGGAACTCGACCTGCAGCCCGCGCACGTCGAGCAGGACGTCGCCGGCCGGGCTGCCGGCGCCGGACGCCTGGGGATCGATCCGGATGGCTCCGGCGTCGTCGTCGCTGTTGCCGCTGTTCATGGTTGGTGGGGGCCCCTCTCAGCGCAGCTTCGGGTCGAGTGCGTCGCGGACGGCGTCGCCGAGCATGATGAACGCCAGGACGGTGATGCTCAGGGCACCGGCCGGGTAGAGCAGCATGTGCGGGGCGTTGCGGAAGGTCGCCGAGGCCGAGGAGATGTCGATGCCCCAGGAGACGGTCGGCGGCTTGAGGCCGACGCCGAGGAAGCTCAGGGTGGCCTCCAGGGCGATGTAGGTGCCGAGCGCGATGGTGGCCACGACGATGATCGGGGCGACCGCGTTGGGCAGGATGTGCCGGAGCATCAGCCGCGAGTTGCTCGCGCCGAGGGCCCGGGCCGCGGTGACGTAGTCCTGCTGTTTCGCGGTGATCACGGCGCCTCGGCCGATGCGGGCGATCTGCGGCCAGCCGAGCACCACGATGAAGGCGACCACGATCCAGATCGACCGGCTCGGGATGACCGAGAGGAAGACCAGGCCGCCGAGCAGGATCGGGATGCCGAAGAAGATGTCGGCGACCCGGGAGATGAGCGAGTCGGACCAGCCGCCGAGGAAGCCGGCCAGGCCGCCGAGCGTGGTGCCGACCAGGGCGGCGCCGACGGTCGCGCAGACGCCGACCGTGATGGAGGCGCGGGCGCCGTACACGGTGCGGGCGTAGACGTCGCAGCCCTGCCCGTCGAACCCGAAGGGGTGGCCGGACTCGGAGCCCTGCTGGGCCTTCGAGAGGTCGCACTTCAGCGGGTCGGTGGAGGTGAACAGCCCGGGCCAGATCGCCATGATCACCAGGAAGATGATGAGCAGTCCGGAGATGATGAAGATCGGGTTGCGGCGCAGGTCCCGCCAGGCGTCCTGCCAGAGGCTGCGCGGCTTGACGCGGTCGTCGGCAGCGGCGATCTCGGGCTCGTCGTCGAGGCGTTCGTTCTTGATTAAAGTCTGCGCTTCCATGGTGCCGAGGTCGAAGGTCCGGCTCTCGACGGCACTCTGGATCTCTTCTTCCTCGGTGCCGGCGTCCGCGAGCGGGTCCGCCTTGTTGTACTTCTCCTGGTCAGGCATAACGGATCCTCGGGTCCAGGACCGCGTAGAGCAGGTCGACGAGCAGGTTGGCCGCCAGGTAGATGATGATCAGGACGGTCACGAAGCCGACGACCGTGGCCGTGTTCTGGCGGACGATGCCCTGGTAGAGGTAGAAGCCCACGCCGTGGATGTTGAAGATCCGCTCGGTGACCAGCGCGCCGCCCATGAGCGCGCCGAGGTCGGCACCGAGGAAGGTGACGACCGGGATCAGCGAGTTGCGCAGCAGGTGGTTGATCGTCACCCGGCGGCGCGGTAGGCCCTTGGCCGTCGCGGTGCGCACGAAGTCGGCCCGGGAGTTCTCGGCGACGGTGGTGCGGGTGAGGCGGGCGACGTAGGCGAGCGACACGGAGGCGAGCACGATGCCCGGTAGCAGCAGCGACTGGAGGCTGAGGTCCTCGCCGGCGGTGGCGGGCAGGATGCCCCATTGCACGCCGACCAGGTACTGGAGCACGTAGCCGGTGACGAAGGTGGGGATGGAGATGACGACCAGGGTGAAGATCAGCACCGTGTTGTCCGACCAGCCGCCGCGGCGCAGACCGCTGATGAGGCCGAAGCCGACGCCGAAGATCACCTCGATGGTGAAGGCCACCGCGGTCAGCTTGATCGTCGCCGGATAGGCGGTGGCGAGCAGCGAGGTGACCGACTGCCCGTTGAAGGTGGTGCCGAAGTCCCAGCGGAACAGGTTCCCCATGTAGATCAGGTACTGGAGCCACAGCGGCTCGTCCAGGTTGTACTGCTTGCGGATCTGCTCGGCGACGACCGGGTCGGGGGCCCGGTCGCCGAAGAGGGCGTTCACGGGGTCGCCGAGCGCGTGGACCATCACGAAGATGAGGAAGGTGCTCCCGAGGAACACCGGGATCATCTGGAGCAGGCGTCGGATGACGTAGCGTCCCATGCGAACCTCCAGGGGGCCGCCGGAAGGGCGGCGCCGGGGCCGTGCGGCCCCGGCAGCCGCTGCCGACTACTTGACGGTGATCTGGTCGTAGACCGGGACGCTGAACGGGTTGAGCAGGACGTTGGTGACGCGGTCGGACCAACCGACGGTGCCGTTCTGGTACCAGAGCGGGATCGCGGGCAGGTCGGTGGCGAGCAGCTTCTCGCCGTCCTGGAACTGGCTGATCGCCGAAGAATTGTCCGGGTTGGCGTTGGCCTGGTTGACCAGGGAGTCGAACTGCGGGTTGCTGTAGCCGGAGTCGTTCGACGAGGCGCCGGTGGTGTACACGGGCTGCAGGAAGTTCTGGATCAGCGGGTAGTCCATCTGCCAGCCGGTGCGGAACGGGCCGGTCATCTTCTTGGTGGTGACCTGGTTGCGGAAGTCCGCGAAGGTGCCGATCGGGTTGCCGACGCAGGCGCTGGTGTTGCCGAGGGCGTTGTTGATGCTGTTGCAGACGGCGTCGACCCACTCCTTGTGCGGGCCGTCGGCGTTGTAGGAGATGGTGAGCTGGCCGCCGGGGATGCCGCCGCCCTCCTGGACGAGCTGCTTGGCCATGGTCGGGTTGTAGGTGCAGGCCTGGCCGCAGATGCCCTCCTTGAAGCCGCCGGCGGCGCCGAGCACCGGGGAGGTCCAGTCGCTGGCGGGGGTGCGGGTGTTGTTGAACACGACCTTGGTGATGGTGTTCCGGTCGATCGCCATGGCGAGGCCGAGGCGGACCTTCTGCGCGTTCGGGGTGTTCCAGTTCGCCTGGTAGAGCGGGAAGGAGATGGTCTGGATGATGCCGGCCGGGGTGTTGAGGAAGCGCCCGTTGAGGTCGGTCTCGACGGTCTTCAGCGCGCTGTTCGGCAGGCCGTTGTCGACGTCGAGGTTGCCCGCCTGGAGGTCGGCGTAGGCGGCGTTGGTGTCGGTGTAGACCTTGAGGTCGATGCCGCCGTTCTTGGGCTTGTCCGTGCCGCTGAAGCCGGAGAACGGCCGCAGCTCCATCTTCGCGCTCTTGGTCCACGAGGCGATCTCGTACGGGCCGTTGCCGATCGGCTTGTTGAGGTAGGCCGCGTGGTCGGAGAAGAAGCTCGCCGGGAGCGGGACGAATGCCGAGTAGCCGAGGGTGGCGGGCCAGGTGGAGAACTTCTGGTTGAGCGCCACGGTGAAGGTGTTGTCGTCGACGACCTTCAGACCGGACAGGGTCTGCGCGGTCGGGTTGCCGGAGGCCGGTGCGACCTGGTCGTAGCCCTGGATGTAGGAGAAGAAGCTGCTGTTCAGCTGCTTGTTGGTGGAGAGGGCGCCGTAGTTCCAGGCGTCCACGTAGGACTTCGCGGTCACCGTGGTGCCGTCGCTGAACTTCCAGCCCGGCTTGAGCTTGACCGTCCAGTTCTGCTGGTCGTCCGAGGTGATCGACTCCGCGTTGGCGTTCTGCGGCGCGCTGGTCTTGGGGTCGTACTGGATCAGACCCCTGAAGATCATGTTGAGTACGGCGCCGCCGTTGACCTCGTTGGTGTTCGCCGGCTCGAGCGGGTTCTGCGGGTCACCCCACCAGGCGGTCACGATGCCGCCGGTGCCTCCGCTGGCGCCGCTGCTTCCACCTCCGCCCCCGCTGCTGCCGCAGCCGGTGGCCACCAGGACCACGCTCGTCGCGACGACCACGGCCCAGCGCACTCTCGTCGCTGCAGGCATGAGGCTTCCTCCTCTGGGTGTATGACGCATCACACCCCATCGAAGGATCGGGTCACCGGCGGCGCGAGCTGGATACGGCCGGATGGGTGCCGAAAAGCCCGCGGGCCCGTGGTGCGCTCGCACCACGGGCCCGCGAAGGGGTCGTCCGGCCGGTCAGGAGGCCACCGCGACGGGCTCGCGGACCGCGGCGAAGTGGCAGGCCGAGGCGTGCTTGGCCGGGCCCTCGCCGATCTCCGGGACGGCCAGCAGCGGCAGCTCGGTGCTGCAGCGCTCCTCGGCCTTCCAGCAGCGGGTGCGGAAGCGGCAGCCGGACGGCGGGTTGGCCGGCGAGGGGATGTCACCGGAGAGGATGATCCGCTCGCGGCCCTCGCGGCCGGCCGGGTCGGGCACCGGGACGGCGGAGAGCAGCGCCTGGGTGTACGGGTGGGTGGCGTGCTCGTAGATCTCCTCGTCCGAGCCGATCTCGACCATCGTGCCGAGGTACATCACGCCGACCCGGTCGGAGATGTGCCGGACGATCGAGAGGTCGTGGGCGATGAACATGTAGGAGAGCTCGAAGTCCTTCTGGAGCTGCTCCAGCAGGTTGATCACCTGGGCCTGGACGGAGACGTCGAGCGCGGAGACCGGC
>NZ_BAAALD010000182.1:0-5995 GCF_039528095.1 Kitasatospora arboriphila | reverse complement strand
CGGTGGGCCGGGCAGCGGCACCAGCTCCGCCGCGGGCCCGGGGCGGACGGTGCCGGCCGGCAGCCGGTCGCCCTCCGCCAGCGGCGCCGGGCCGAGGCCGGAGAGCAGGTCGGCCGAGCGGCTGCCCAGCACCGGCGGCACCGCGGTGCCGCCGGCCACCGCGAGGTAGCTGCGCACCCCCGAGGTCGCGGCACCCACCTCCAGCAGTGCGCCGGCCGGCACCCGGACCGCCGCCCCCCACGCGGCCGGCCGCCCGTCCACCCGGACGGGCGCGGGCGCGCCGGTCACCGCGACCAGCAGCGGCGCCGACGCCCGCAGCGCCGTCCCGCCGAGGGTGGTCTCCAGCCCGGCCGCCTCCGGCGGGTTGCCGAGCAGCCGGTTCGCGGCCCGCAGGGCCGGCTCGTCCAGGGCGCCCGCGCGGGGCACACCGAGGTGGGCGACGCCGCGCCGCCCGAGGTCCTGCACGGTCGTCAGCGGGCCCGGCCGCACCACCAGCAGCTCAGCCACCGGCCACCGCCTCGAACCGGACCCGGGTGCCCGGCGTCAGCAGCGCGGCCGGCTCGCGCGCGGTGTCCCACAGCCGCAGCGCGGTGCGCCCGATCAACTGCCAGCCCCCGGGCGAGGAGCGCGGGTAGACACCGGTGTACGGGCCGGCGAGGGCCACCGAGCCGGCCGGGACGGTGCTGCGCGGGGTGGTCCGGCGCGGCACGCGGTACCGCTCGGGCAGCCCGGTGAGGTAGCCGAAGCCGGGGGCGAAGCCGCAGAACGCCACCCGGTACTCGGCCCCGGTGTGGATCCGCACCGCGGCCTCCGGGGACACCCCCCAGAGGCCGGCGACCTCGGCCAGGTCCGCGCCGTCGTACACCGTCGGCACGGTCACCGACGGGCCCTCGGCGGGCGGGTGCTCGGGCAGCTCCCAGCCGGCCAGCGCCCGGGCGAGCGCGGTGCGGTCGGCGACGCCGTCCAGCAGCACGGTGCAGGCGGCCGGCACGATCTCGGCGACCTCGGGCAACTCGTCGCGGCGGGCCAGCAGTTCGGCGTAGAGGGCGGCGACCTGCTCGGCGCTGCCCGCGGTGACGAGCAGGGCGTCCTCGCCGACCGGGCGCACCACCGGGCCGCCCGCCGCCCCGGGCTCCTCGGACGGCCCGCCGGCCTCGGACCGCTGACCGGCCATCAGGTGAACGCCTCCACCCGGACTCCGGCCGAGGCGAGCGCCCCGCGCACCCGCCAGGCCAGCTGGGCGGCGCCGGGGGTGTCCCCGTGGACGCAGAGCGAGCGGGCGCTGACGGCCACCGCCTCGCCGCCGGCGGCCGCGACCGTGCCGTCCCGGGCCAGCCGCACGGCGCGGGTGATCACCGTCTCCGGGTCGTGCACCACGGCGCCGGGCTCCCGCCGGGGCACCAGCGTCCCCGCCCGGGTGTAGGCCCGGTCGGCGAAGGCCTCGGCGACGACCGGCAGACCCACCCCCTCGGCGACGGCGAGCAGCTTGGAGCCCGGCAGGCCCAGGACCGGCAGCGGGCCGTCGCAGACCGCACCCGCCCGCAGCACTCCGGAGACCACGGCCTCGGCCTGCTCGTCGTCGGCCACCACCCGGTTGTAGAGCGCGCCGTGCGGCTTCACGTACGACACCCGCGAGCCGGCCGCCCGGGCGAAGACCTGCAGGGCGCCGATCTGGTAGGCGATCTCGTCGGCGAGTTCGTCCGGTGGCACGTCCATCGCCCGCCGCCCGAAGCCGGCGAGGTCCCGGTACGAGACCTGGGCGCCGATCCGGACACCGCGTTCCGCGGCCAGTGCGCAGACCCGGCGCATGGTCGACGGGTCACCCGCGTGGAAGCCGCACGCCACGTTGGCGCTGGTCACCACGGACAGCAGGGCCTCGTCGTCGGTCAGTGTCCAGCGTCCGAACCCCTCGCCGAGGTCCGCATTGAGATCGATCACCGGGTCCGTCACGCGTCCGTCCGCCTTCCAGCAGCTCCTGCTGGTGATCGTAGGGCCTGATCGTTTGCCGGGGTGCCGGGCCCGTCACCCCGGGTGCAGGGTTTTGCCGAACGTCCGTCACCCGTTCGCCTCCGGCGGCCCGTCGAACGGCCCGACGGGCCCGGCAGGCGGGGGAGTTGGGGAGCTCGGCACAGCCCGCGGCGCAGCGCGGTCAGAGTAGGACGATCGCCAGGACGAACAGGGGCACGACGGAGACGATCCACACGGCGGTGCCCGCGGCACAGGCCCGCACGATCCACAGTCCCACCCGGACGGGGCCGAGCGGGCCGCCGTCGCGGATCCGCCGCCGGGTCAGCACGCAGTTCGCCGCGGGCCCGAGGCAGAGCGACAGCCACCACATCAGGACACCGACCGGCGAGTGCGTGAACGCCCCCACCGTCCCGGGCGCGGCAGACCAGAGCACGTACAGGGCGACCTGGACCGCGAGTCCGGCGCCGAGCACCCCGAGCGCCCGCGACGTCGGCGCACCGGTCGGAACCGTGCGTTCCGGGACCGTCCGGAGGTACGCGGGGAGGGCCGGAATCAGCGGCTCGGGCGGGGGCGTCACCGGGCCGGCCTCAGCGCCCGGGCGGCCTCCTCCGCCACCGCGGCCGACCGCACGACGAACTGCCGCCGGCGGACGCCCAGCACCCGCAGGGCCGGTCCGTGGTCCAGCGCGACGAACCCGGCCGCGGCGGTCGCGAGCAGCCGCCAGAAGGCGACGGCGGGGGAGCGCAGCGCGGCGGGCAGCAGCCCGATCGACTCCCGCAGCCGCAGGCAGTGGAAGGGGATGTGGCGCAGCTCGTCCGCGGCGATCCGGCCGGCGACCTCGGCGACCAGCCCGTCCGCGGCCCCGTCCCGCACGGACCGGTAGTACGGCACGGCCACCACCTCGGCGACCAGCAGCACCATCAGCTCCAGCCGCAGGCCGAGCAGCCGCCGGAGGCGGACGAAGAGCGCGTCGCTCCAGTGCGAGCCGAGCAGCGGCGCCCCGGCGGCCTCCAGCAGAGCGGCCAGCAGCCGGGCGTGGTTCTGCTCCTCGGCGACGAACAGCCGGACGGCGGCCGCGTAGTCGGCATCGCCCGCGGCGTCGGCCTTGCCGATCAGGTTCGTCCCGTCGCCGTCCTCGCCGACCTGGAACTTCTGCAGGCTGCGCAGCAGGGCGGCGGACGCCCGGGCGCCCCGGGACCAGTCCGGGTCGCCGAGTTCCGCGCGCCGGACCGCCTCGGCGGTGAAGTGCGCCACCCAGCGGGCGTGGTCGAGGCGGTCGAGGCCGGCCGGTGCGCCGGTGGCGGTGGTGACGGTGGTGGTGGCGGCGGTGGTGGTGGCGGCGGAGGTGTCGGCGGCGGTCATCGGACGGCCACCGGGGCGGTGAAGCCGTTCGGCACGGTGACGGCCCGGGACCACTCCAGCCGGCGGATCACCCGCAGCACGATCAGCAGCGGGACGGCGCCCACCACGCCGAACGACATGTCGATGAATCGCCAGTACAGCGGGATGCCGCGGAGCGGGCCGCAGATCAGCGCCAGCGGCAGGACCCCGGCGCACGCCAGCAGCGCCCAGCGGATCACCCAGACGTTGCGCACGGGGTCGCGCAGCGGACCCCAGAACGCGGTGGCGATCACCAGGTGCGCGAAGGCCAGCCAGTCGGTGCCGTAGGCGAGGAAGGGGTAGCGCGCGTTGGTGTCGGCGATGCCGTCGCGGACCCGGGCCACCCGCTCGGCGAGGGCCGGCCAGTGCCCGCCGAGGCCGCTGCCGTCGACCGCGGAGGCCAGCCAGCGGGTCTCGGACTCCAGCGGGAAGGCGGTCAGGCCGCTCAGGACGAGGCAGACGATGAAGATCCACAGCCAGGTGCGGATGCGCCGCAGTGCGGCGTCCCGGTCCACCGCCGGGTCGGTGTCCTTGGTCATGGCCCGACTCTAGACCCAGGAATTGAACACGTTCAAGTAGGAAAATGAACATGTTCAACAGATGGGCGGGCGGCACCCGGGGCCGCCGGAACCGGGGCAAGCAGGCTCGTTTCGGATGTTGTCGGTGCGAACCTCTAACCTTGTCCACCGTGACCGCCATCGCAGACCAGTCCGCCGAGTACGAGCTCCGGCCGCCCGCCGCAGCCGCCCGGCCCGCACCCGGCCCGGCCGCCGACGAGGGCCTGGCCCGCCGGCTCAAGGCGCTGGCCTGCACCGCACCGCTGCACGACCTCGACGCGCGCAAGGTCAACCTGGCCGGCGAGTACAGCTCGTACACGATGGCCGAGGTCGGCCTCGCGGTGATCGACCTCGTCACGCTCAACATGGACTTCGACACCGGCGCCGACCGCGACATAGTGCTCGGCCGCCTGCAGCCCCGGATCGCCGCGCAGAACCCGACCCGCAGCACCGCCGAGCACGAGCGGGTCGGCCGCTGGGTGCTGGAGTCGCTGATCAACGTCGGCAGCGTCGACCGCGGCTTCCGCGCCGTCTACGGCACCTTCGGCCCGGACGGCGCCTACGTCCGCCGCGACTACGACTTCAAGCTCGTCGAGGAGGTGCCGGGGCCCGACGGCGGCGTCTACCTGCGCACCACCGACGAGGCCGTCAACGTCCTCGTCGGCGCCCTCGACACCGACGTCACCTCCGCCCAGATCGCCGCCGAGGTCAAGCTGGAGGTGCTGATCCGCCGCGGCCGCCTCGCCGACGCCCAGCTCGCCGCCGAACAGGCCCGCTACCGCACCGTCCAGTACGCCGAGACGCTGCGCCGCGCCCTGGAGGCCACCCGCCGCAACGTCCGCGCCGTCGACTGGATGGAGACCGTCCCCGACCTCATCGACGAGGCCCTGGACCACATCGCCGACCGGTACCGGCACGAGAACGCGATCCTCACCAACATCCGCAAGGCCCGCGACGAGAGCATCGACCCCGAGCACAAGCGGCGCGCCGCCGAACTCGTCGACATCGTCAAGGACTGCATCCGCCGCCACACCCAGCTGCAGACCCGCCTGCTGGAGGCCGGGCCGCTCTTCCGCGCCGAACAGGACCGCCAGGCCTTCGCCGCCCCCAGCGCCCGCAGCGGCATCGACCTGTACGGACACCTGCTCGCCCCGCTGCTGGAGCTGCCCGTCGAACAGGCCGTCCGGCCCACCGACGCCTTCTTCGCCCGCGGCACCGGCCTGCGGACACCCGTCTCCGTCCGGGTCGCCGACCTCGTCGACCTGCTGCTCACCCCGCCCGTCGAACGCGAGCACCTCGGCGCGGAGCTCCCGGAGCCGGACCTCGTCGCCACCCCCGACGACAGCCGCTTCAGCGAGGCCCAGCTCGAAGCCGCACTCGACCTCCTCGACCTGCCCGCGGACGCGCCCCGACGGCTCTCCGGCCTGCTCGCCGACGCCCGCCGCCAGGACCCGGACCTGCCCTACCTGGTCGCCCTGCTCGCCGTCCACGCCGCCAGCCCGCCGGTCGGCACCGCCTACCGCCAGGGCGAGGAGCGCCTGCTCTTCGCCGTCGACGACGGCACCCACCTCGACGACCCCGAATTCGGCGGCGCCGACCTCATCGTCGGCAGCGCCCTCCTCGACGCCGCCGGCATGGCCGCCGACCGCAAGGAGGCCGGCTGATGCCACGGCCGACACGAGCGGCACACCCCCAGGGGCGCGGGGAACCGCGCAACCCGGGAGTGGCCGACCGCACGGGCACGGCCGGCTTCCAGGGGCGCGGGGAACCGCGCGAAGCGGAAGGCCACCGTCCCGCACCCGCCCCACCAGGGGCTCACCCCACCCCCCGAGTGCGCCTCCCCCCCCCCGCCCCGCGCCCCCCCCCCCCCCCCCCTGCCCCCCCCCCCCCCCCCCCCCCCCCGGCCCCCCCGCCCCCCCCCCGTGCGCAGCCCGATCCGGTTGGACGCCGCGGCCACCCGGTACCCGGTGCCCGGCGGCGGCCCGGCGAACCAGTCGGCGTGCGGACCGGGCAGCAGACCGAGCACCAGCTCCCGCGGTGGGCCGGGCAGCGGCACCAGCTCCGCCGCGGGCCCGGGGCGGACGGTGCCG
>NZ_BAAALD010000181.1:0-6351 GCF_039528095.1 Kitasatospora arboriphila | reverse complement strand
CCTCGACCAGCTCGGCCGCCTTCACGTCGCGGCCCTTGGCGGCGTCCGCGGGCAGGACCTCGACGACGGTGTCGGCCCGGTCGGCCGCGACGACCCGGACGCGGCCCGCGGGGATGTCGAGGACGACGGTGACCGGGGCGGGGGTGTTGAAGGTGTGCATCGTGCTCTCCTTGACTGGCTGCGCTGGTTTCTGACATTGGAAACGCTACGTTGCATTCCAAGCCTTGGCAACTTACTCGTTGCATCAAATCCCAATAGCAGCAGGTCAAAGCCGGTAAATCGTTGCAACAGCCACAGAAATAACGCAACGTCACACATGCAGTCCGTTGCAATGAATGGGCGTGAACGCTACTCCGGGGGCGGGCCGGCTCCGGTCAGTGGCGCTGCCGGGCTGCCGTCACTTGAGGTCGTTCAGCGCCGTGTTGAGCAGGACGACGTTGACGCCGGCCTGGCCGAGGAAGCCGAGCGAGCGGCCCTCGGCGTACTCGCCGATCAGCCGGTTCAGCTTCTCGGCGGGCACGTTGCATGCCTTGGCCACCCGGTCGAACTGCTCCTTCGCGTAGGCGACGGAGATGTGCGGGTCGAGGCCGGAGCCGGAGGCGGTGACGGCGTCCACGGGGACGCTCGCCGGGTCGACGCCGTCGAAGGCCGCGATCGCGGCGCGCCGGTCCTGGATCGTCTTCAGCAGGTCCTCGCTGTTGGGGCCGAGATTGGAGGCGCCGGAGGCCTTCGGGTCGCACGAGCCGGCGGAGGGGCGCGGCTGGAACCACTTCGGGTCCGGCTGGGCCTGCTCGTTAGGTTTCCTTCGGTCGGTCGGTCCGGCTGGTTCTGCGCCTCCATCACCGGGCCAGGCGGCGGAAGCACCAGCGCAGTGCAGCAAGGGCAAGGCCTGCTGCCACGTTCTCCACAAGGGGCATGGCAGAAGAGTGCCGGTGGCCTGGAACCAGTGGACTGAATTGGTACTCCAGCCGTAGATCGTGATCACGGATGGGAAGGTCAGGCCCGGGACGCTCCGAGGAACCGCAGCACGGCCAGGACGCGGCGGTGGTCCGCGTCGACCACGGGCAGGTCGAGCTTGGCGAAGATGTTGTTGATGTGCTTCGCCACGGCGCTCTCGCTGACCACCAGCGCCTGCGCGATGCCGGCGTTGGAGCGCCCCTCGGCCATCAGGCCGAGCACCTCCCGTTCGCGGGGGGTCAGCCGCGCGAGCGGGTCGCTGTCGCGCCGCAGCAGCAACTGGGCGACGACCTGCGGGTCCAGGGCCGTGCCCCCGTCCGCCACTCGCCGGACCGCCGCCACGAAGTCGGCGACATCGGCAACCCGCTGCTTGAGCAGGTAGCCCACACCGCTGGTGTTCGCAGACAGCAGGTCAGCCGCGTACCGCTCCTCCACGTACTGCGAAAGCAGCACCACCGGCGTCCCCGGCCAGCGCCGACGGATCTCCATCGCCGCCCGCACCCCCTCGTCGGTGAAGCCGGGCGGCATCCGGACGTCGATCAAGGCGAGTTCGGGCCGGTGCTCCGCCACTGCCGCCAACAGCCCCTCCGCGTCGCCGGCTTCCGCGGCGACCTGGAACCCACCCATCTCCAGCACCTTGATCAGGCCGACCCGCAACAACACCGAATCCTCGGCGATCACCGCGCGCACGGCAGCTCCGCGGTGATGGTGGTGGGCCCGCCGACGGGGCTGCTGACGTGGAAGGCCCCGTCGAGGGAGCCGACCCGCTTGGCCAGCCCCGTCAGCCCCGTGCCGGCGGCTGCGTCGGCACCGCCCAGCCCGTCGTCGGTAACGCGCACTCGCAGCACCTCACCGACCTGACGGACTATCACCTCTGCACGCATCGCGTTGGCGTGCTTCGTTGCATTGGTCAGCGCCTCAGAGATCACGAAGTACGCGACTGACTCCACGTCGGGCGCCACCCGTTCCTCCAGATTGACCCGCAGCCGCACCGGCAGGGGCGTGCGGGCAGCCAGCCCGGACAACGCCGCGTCCAGACCTCGGTCTTCGAGCACCGCCGGGTGCAGCCCCCGCACCAGGTCATTGAGTTCGGCGATCGCCTCCTTCGCCTCCAGGTGCGCTCTCGCGATCACCTCGCGGGCATCACTCGGCAGGTCCGGGCGGGTGGCAATGGCCAGACCCAGGTTGACCGCGAGAGACACCAACCGCTGCTGGGTGCCGTCGTGCAGGTCGCGCTCGATCCGGCGGCGCTCCGCGTCGACGGCTTCGATCAAGTCGGTCCGGCTCACGGTCAGCTGATCGACCCGCTCCTGGAGCCGCTGCGCCCGGCTGGGCCCGAGCAGGCCCAACGCCAGCCGCGCCTCGGCCCGGGCTACTGCCCGCGCGGTCCAGGGCAGGGCGCACAGGAGGAGGAGTCCAGCCGCTGTGTAAGCCGGCAGCTGGGTCAGGTAGCCGAACCAGTCCTGGCGGATTCCGGTTGGCAGCGCCCATGACCAGGCGTAGGCGATGACGCCCGCCAGGCACGCCGCTGCCACCGCGAGCACCAGCAGCTCCAGCAGCGCGAGCAGCGGGCCCAGCAGGAGGTGGTAGCCGATCTTGCGCCAAGGCCGCGTCGCCGCGAGCCACCGGGCGGTCGAGGCCCACGTCCGTTGTTCCGGCGCGGTGGGGGTGAGCCGGGGGACGTCCACACCGATGAGCACCCGGTAGCGAGCCCGCTGAACGGCCGTCAGCACCGGGGTGCCGAGCAGGACCAGGGCGGCCGACGTGGAAACCGTAAGGAGCCAGTTCCCCGTCCTGGCGGTGGTCGCCGCCGCCCAGGCCCACACGGGCACCAGCGCCAGGTGCGGCAGCACACCAACGGCAAGAAAGCCGGTGTCCCGCTGCGCCCGGAGGACCGTGCGTCTCAGTCCGGCTGGAATCGTCATGGCACGACGCTAGGGCACCGCAGGAGGACGGTGCCATGAAGCCTGTACCCGATCTCATGGTGAACCTAGTACCAGCTGTAGATCTTGATCTTGGCCTGTGGGCGGACAGCATCTCGGGTCGGTAGGTCGGCTTCTGCCGGCCGCTGGCAGGTGGACCGGGCCCGGTGGAACAGGCACTATGCCCCGGTGAGCATCGTCATCAAGTTCTTCGTGGCACCGGACGCCGAAGCTGCCGCTGCTGTCGCGGGGGGTGGTCCCGACGGGGTCTTCGAGTCCCTGACCTTCGGCAACTTCGATGTCGAGGAGGCTCTGATCGAGTGGGAGGGCATCTTCACCGGTCGGAGCTTTAAGGAAGTCCTCGACGACGATGTTCCCGAGACTGTTGTCGACCCGGACGACGGCGAGGGTCCGCTCGTCCTCGCCGTCTCCGGCACCCTTCGAGATGCCCTGTGCACTGCCGTCGAGCACCGGCTCGCTGAAGTCAGCCGGCTGTGGGTGGCCGAGCGGGCGGCAGACGGCGAGGTCTTCGACCCCGAGATCGCCGTGTGGATCCTGAGCGGCTTGGCCGACCTGGCCCGTGGCGTCCGCGAGGGAGACGAGAACCTGTACTGCTGGGTGGCGTAGAAAGGCACGGCCACCGTTGATCATCGTCGGTTGTGTGGACAGACGAAGATCGGCCGATGGCCGTGGGCCACGGCGTAGACCCTGCCCGGTGGCAGCCGGTGTTCGACGACCTGATGGCGAGGGTGGCGAGGCGGTTCGCCCGGGTCGAGCCGCGTCGCAGGGCACGGGCCTTCGTGCGTTGCTACTCGGCTGGACCCGTTCCTTTGAGCGCCCTGGTCAGGGTGGCCGGGCGCCGCTGGACGGTGGAGGAGACCTTCCAGTCCGCGAAGGGCCTGACCGACCTGGACGAGCACCAGGTCCGCCGCTGGACCTCCTGGCACCGCTGGACCACGCTGGCCATGCTCGCGCACGCATTCCTCGTGGTCACGGCCGCCATCGAACGGACCACCGTGACCACGCCGCCGGGGCTCGCCCCGCTGACCTGCGGCGAGATCCAACGCCCCTTCACCGCCTTCGCCGCACCGCAACCACGCGGCCTGGCGCACTGGCTCAGTTGGTCATGCTGGCGCCGACGACACCAGGCCCGTGCACGGAGCAGCCACTACCAACGTCAGGCCCTCCAACAGCCGTGATCAAGATCTGCAGCTGGAGTATTAGACCTGCCCCGCCGACCGGGCGTTCGCGTCCTTGCGCTCCGCGAGGAGGAACAGCACCGCTGCGGCCGCGATGAGGCCGAGGCCGGCGGCGGTGCAGGCCATGACCGTACCGGCGGACGCGTCGGCGATCCGCGGGAGGCCGTTGAGGGGGGCGAGGGCGTAGAAGCAGAGGACGCCGTAGGCGCGAAGCCTCATCCCGGCCCGTCGCTCCCGCGTCCACGGCGGTGTCCAGCCGGCCAGTACCGCCACCGGAATCGGCAGCAGGAGCGCGGTGGACACTGCCAGCGCCGTCCAGTGGTACAGCGGATTGCCGTTCACTACGCCCCCTCCCAGGTGATCACCAGCTTAGGGAGCATCGGCGCGGCACGTCCACCATCGAATGCCGCGAAGCTCCGCATGGCACCCGCGGCTCCCGAGTGGCGCCACATGGCACCAAGCGACGCCATCGCAGACCGCCGGCATCAGACACGGCACGGGCGGCGCCACAGCAGGCCTGTCCATCCGCGCGCGTTTCCGCAGGTCAGGAGCATCACCGCCGCGAGGCGCCACGAATGGCGCCATACGGGCTTGCACATGGCGCCATCATGGTGCCACCATGGCGTCACGAACCTGGACCACCCGGTCGCGCCGACGGCCGACCGGGCACAGCTCGACCGGCCGGGTGTGCCGACCGCGGCACCCCGCACCCCACCCCATCCACACACCGCGTCCCACCAGCGGGGACGTCCTGCAGAGCCGAGAGGACGGGACAGCCATGCCTTCCTTCACCACCCCCGAACCGATCTCCGTGACCGCCAGCGTGGAGGCCGGTTCCGTCCGGCTCACCGCCGGCGACCGCACCGACACCGTCGTCGAGGTGCTGCCCCGCGACCCGCAGAAGGACCAGGACGTGCGGGCCGCCGAGCGGACCCGGATCACCTGCACGGACGGCGTCCTGACCGTCACGACGCCCAAGCAGCCCTTCTCGCTCCGCCGCTCCGGAACCGTCGACGTGACGGTCGGACTGCCGACGGGCTCGCACGTCGCCGTGGCCGGCTCCTGGACCCAGGTGCTCGGCGAGGGCCGGCTCGGCGAGGTCCGGGTGAAGACCTCCTCGGGCGACCTCCGCTTCGACACGACCGGCGCGCTGCACCTGGAGGCCTCGCACGGCTCGATCACCGTCGACCGGATCGAGGGCGCCGCCGAGATCAGCACCAGCTCCGGCAGCGTGCGCGTCGGCACCGTGGACGGCCCCGCCACCCTGAAGAACGCGCACGGCACCACCACCGTCGGCACCGCCCTCGGCGACCTCCGGGTGCGCGGCACCAACGGCGACATCGACATCGCCCACGCCGAGGCGTCCGTCACCGCCAGCACCGCCCACGGCACCCTGCGGTTGGGTGAAGTCGTCCGCGGGACGGTGCGGTTGGAGACCGCCTTCGGCTCGATCGAGGTCGGCGTCCGCAAGGGCACCGCCGCCTGGATCGACGCCGCCTCCGGCTCCGGGCAGGTCCGTAACGCGCTCGCCGCCGCCGGAGCCCCGGCCGCAGCCACGGCCGATTCGGAGGCCGAGGACACCGTCAAGGTCAGCGCCCGCACCACGCACGGCACCGTCGACATCCTGCGTGCCCGGGCCTGACCCGCGGCAGCACCGGCACCACCGTCCCGCTCCAGCCACGCCAGCCTTCAACCGGAGGGCCCCATGCCTTCGTCCGCCATGCCCGCATCCAGGACGGACCTCGACCAGCAGCCGCCTGCCGCGATCACCGCCGCCGGTCTGCGCAAGTCCTACGGCGACAAGACCGTCCTCGACGGCATCGACCTGCACATCCCGGCCGGCACCGTCTTCGCACTGCTCGGCCCGAACGGCGCCGGCAAGACCACCGCCGTCAAGATCCTCTCCACCCTCGTCACCGCCGACGGCGGCACCGCCCGGGTGGCCGGCCACGACCTCGCCGCCGACCCGCAAGCCGTCCGCGCCGCCATCGGCGTCACCGGCCAGTTCTCCGCCGTCGACGGCCTGATCACCGGTGAGGAGAACATGCTCCTCATGGCCGACCTGCACCACCTCACCAAGCGCGAGGGACGACGCGTCGCCGCCGAACTCCTGGACCGTTTCGACCTCGCCGAGGCCGCGAAGAAGCCGGCCTCCACCTACTCCGGCGGCATGAAGCGCCGCCTCGACATCGCCATGACCCTGGTCGGCGCACCGCGGATCATCTTCCTCGACGAGCCCACCACCGGCCTCGACCCGCGCTCCCGCCAGAACA
>NZ_BAAALD010000180.1:288-6606 GCF_039528095.1 Kitasatospora arboriphila | reverse complement strand
GCCCCGGCCGGGCGGCCCCCCGTCCGTTGTTCCGGGCCGGTCAGCCCGGCAGCCGGTAGACGCCCTGGGCCACCGGCTCGACCAGGCCGTCGGCGACCAGGCCGTCCAGGGCCCGGGCCCGCTGCACGGCGTCCGGCCAGACGGCGTCCAGCCGGGCCTGCGGCACCTCGCCGTGCGCCTCGCGCAGCACGGCCAGCAGCTTGCCGCGGACCTGGCGGTCGGTGCCCTCGTAGGTCTGCCCGCGGCGGGCCGGGCCCTCGTAGGGCGGGCGGCCGGCCTTCTGCCAGGCGCAGTCGGCGAACAGCGGGCAGTCGGCGCACTCGGGTCCGCGCGCGGTGCAGACCAGCGCGCCGAGCTCCATCACGGCGACCGCCCAGGTCGCCGCCCGGTCGTCACCCTCGGGCAGGTACGCGGCGGCGGTGCGGCGCTCGGCGGCGGTGGTCGCCTGCGCCGGGTACTCCACACCGGTCACCGCCCGGGCGAACACCCGGCGGACGTTGGTGTCCAGCACCACGTGGCGCTGGCGGAAGGCGAAGGAGGCGACGGCGGCCGCGGTGTACTCGCCGACGCCGGGCAGCGCCAGCAGCGCCGCGTGGTCCTCCGGCACCTGCCCGCCGTGCTGCTCGGTGATGGCCACCGCGGCGCCGTGCAGCCGCAGCGCGCGCCGCGGGTAGCCGAGCCGGCCCCACATCCGGACGGCCTCGCCGGGGGCGTCGGCGGCCAGCCGGGCCGGGGTGGGCCAGCGCTCCATCCAGGCCGCGTAGGCGGGCAGCACCCGCTTCACCGGGGTCTGCTGGAGCATGAACTCGCTGACCATCACCGCCCAGGGCGTGGCGGTCGAGTCCCGCCAGGGCAGGTCGCGGGCGTTGGCCTCGTACCAGCCGATGACGGCGGAGTGCAGCCGGGAGGGAGTGGCATTGATGGCAACCATGGCACTGCCGATCCTCCCACGCCGCCGGCGGCGGCCCGACCGGATCGCGTGGACCGCCGGGGCTGCCGGGCCGCCCGGGCTCAGAGGCCGAGGTCGTCCAGTTCCTTGAGCAGCGCGGCCCGCGGGCTCTTTGGCAGCGTGCCGGGCGCGGCCGCGCCCCGGGTGGCCACGGTGCCGGCGGGCCCTGGCCGGGTGTCCGCCGCCGGCCCGGCGTCGGTGGCACCGGCGCGGACCGTCCGGGCGCCGCGGTCGCGCAGCAGCCAGGCGCCGAACAGGCCGCCGACCAGTCCGCCGAGGTGCCCCAGCCAGCTCACGCCCGGGGTGCCCGGCACCGCGGTGGTGAGGATGTAGGCGAACGAGGCTGCCATCACCAGGCCGACCAGGCTGTCGATGAGGTTCCGGTCGATCACGCCGCGCAGCACCACGTAGCCGAAGTAGCCGTAGATCAGGCCGCTCGCACCGACCGTCACCATCTGCTCGCTCTCGAAGAGCCAGACGGCGGCCCCGCTGGTGAGCGCCACCAGCAGGGTCAGGCCGAGGAACTTCTTCACCCCGCGGTAGGCGGCGAGGAAGCCGAAGACGAACAGCGGGCCCGAATTGCTCTCCACGTGCTGCCAGTTCACGTGCAGCAGCGGGGCTGCGAGGACGTCCGGGAGCCGCTCGGGCCGGTGCGAGCGGATGCCGAAGTCGAGGGTGAGCGCGTAGTCGCCGAGCCAGTTGGCCAGTTGCAGGGCCCACACCGTGCAGAGGAAGGCGAACATCACGAAGAACGCCCGCCGCGCCTCGGCGACGGTTCGGGCCGGGTCGGATTCGGTGCGCTGCACGGTCGCCATGACGCGACTATAGGGGGCGGCCAGGGGCCGGGACAGGCCCCCGGAACGGCCGGAAAGGCCCTCGCCCGTCCGGAGCAAATGGCGGATCATGTGAAGGAAGTGATCCCCGTACAGTGTTGATGCATCAACGGGTGCACACAGTCTCGTAGAGTTTGCGCGTGCCCTCTCTGCGTCAACCCGTGGGACCGTTGCCCGCCTCGATCTACTGGCGACGGCGTCTTGTCGTGCTCGTCGCGCTGGCCGTCGTCGCGGCGCTGGTGATCTGGCTCCTCACCGGATCGGGCGACGGCGGCGGCCAGGGGCAGAAGAAGACCTCGCAGGCCGCCCCGGTCCAGTCGATCACGCCAGGCGCCAGCCCCTCCGGCTCGGCCATCACCTCGCGCCCCGGCGGTACGGGCGGCGGCGCCGCGGCGGCCGGTGGCACCGGCGCCTCCGGCGGGGACGTCAGCCTCTCCACCGGCGGTACGGGCAGCGGCAGTTCGGACGGCACCGGCAGCACCGCGGGCGGCACGGACGGATCCGCGGCGGGCGGCACCGGCAGCGGCGGCGGCACGGGCGGCGGCCAGCCGCCGACCAACACCCCCGACGTGATGGCCCTGCCGGCCTGCGCGGCCTCCCAGGTCTCGCTGGAGCTGGCGAGCGGCCTCAACTCGTACACCGTCAAGGTCAAGCCGCGGTTCTCGCTGACCGTCCGCAACACCTCGGGCACCGGCTGCCGGGTGGATCTCGGCCGCACGGCGTCGACGCTGACCGTCACCGCCAGCAACGGCGAGCGGGTCTGGTCCTCGGGCGACTGCCCGGCGAACCGGCAGGCCACCTGGGTGCAGCTGGCCGCCGGGGCCGGGCTGACCGAGAACTTCACCTGGAGCCGCAACCGCAGCAAGCCGCAGTGCGCCTCCGCCGACGGCACGTCGGCCGGCGCCGGCAACTACCTCGTCCAGGCGGACCTGGCCGGCCCGGCCGGCGGCCCGGTCTCGGCCCGGACCTCCATCCGCCTGGAGGACTGAACCACCGGTACCGCAACGGCCCGTCCCCGACACCTCGGGGACGGGCCGTTGCGCGCGGTCGCGGGCACCCGGTGCGGCGGTTTTCGGCCGGCCCGGCACCGCGTGGTGTGGCGAGCGTGTGTCGGCCGTCCGACGCGGCGTCACCGGCGGGTGTCGGCGGCGGCGGTGTGCCCGGGTACGTCCCGGTTCGCGGGCCCGAATGCTGCACGCCTGTGTGAAGCCTGTGCGGTGTCGGGAAAGCCTCTTTGTCGCGGACCTGCCCGACGGCAGAGTGGTGGGAGCAGCCGGCCCGTCCGCCCCACCGGACGGGCCGGTGGTGCTCCGGCCCCGCGGCGGGGGCCGGGGGCGTCAGACGTAGCGTTCGAGGATCGACGACTCGGCCAGCCGGGAGAGCCCCTCGCGCACCGAGCGGGCCCGGGTCTCGCCCACGCCCTCGACCGTCTGCAGGTCGTCGATGCTGGCCGCCAGCAGCTTCTGCAGCCCGCCGAAGTGCTCGACCAGCCGCTCGATCACGGTGTTCGGCAGGCGGGGCACCTTGGCGAGCAGCCGGTAGCCGCGCGGCGAGACCGCCGAGTCCAGCGACTCCAGCGAGCCCGAGTAGCCGAGCGCCTTGACCACCGTCTGCAGGTCGAGCAGTTCGGCGTGGGTGAGCGCCTCCAGGTCGGCGAGCACCTCGATGACCGTCCGGCCCCTCTTCGCGGCCCGCTCGGGGAAGTAGTCCCGGGCGACGAGCTCGCGCTCCGGCTCCACGCCGGCGATCAGCTCGTCCAGCTGCAGCGAGAGCAGCCGGCCGTCGGTGCCGAGCTCCAGCACGTAGCCGGCGATCTCGGCGGCGATCAGCCGGACCATCTCCAGCCGCTGGACGACCGCGGCCACGTCGCGGACGGTCACCAGGTCCTCGATCTCCAGCGCGGAGAGCGTGCCGGCGACCTCGTCCAGCCGGAGCTTGTACCGCTCCAGGGTGGCCAGCGCCTGGTTGGCGCGGGAGAGGACGGTGGTGGAGTCCTCCAGCACCCGGCGGCTGCCGTTGACGTACATCGCGATCAGCCGCATCGAGTGCGAGACGGCGACCACCGGGAACCCGGTCTGCCGGTTCACCCGCTCGGCGGTGCGGTGGCGGGTGCCCGTCTCGTCGGTCGGGATGGCGGAGTCGGGCATCAGGTGCACGCCGGCCCGGACGATCTTGGTGATGTCCTTGTCCAGGATCACCGCGCCGTCGAGCTTGCAGAGCTCGCGCAGCCGGGTGGCGGTGAACTCGACGTCCAGCACGAAACCGCCGGTGCAGAGCGACTCCACGCTCTTGTCGAAGCCGAGCACGATGAGCCCGCCGGTGTTGGCCCGCAGCACGCGCTCCAGGCCGTCCCGCAGCGCCGTGCCGGGCGCGATCGCACTGAGGGAGGCCCGCAGCAGG
Organism: Kitasatospora arboriphila; assembly: GCF_039528095.1. Lineage (NCBI taxonomy): Bacteria > Bacillati > Actinomycetota > Actinomycetes > Kitasatosporales > Streptomycetaceae > Kitasatospora > Kitasatospora arboriphila. Next base: position 2,424 of record NZ_BAAALD010000180.1, on the reverse strand, counting down.
GCCTCCTCGCGGGGGGACCTGTCCGCCCGGTCGCTGCCTGCCACGTGACTCCTCCGGTCGAGCCGGACCGCGTGGCGCGGCGCCCGACGGTCTCTCGCTTATTACTGCACCGATTACCGATTGCCCATTAGACAGGGCAAAGTCTAACTGCGTGCGGCAATAGCGGGGCCGGAGTCAGTCGAGTTCGTCGGCCCCGACCGGCTCCCAGCCGTCCATCAGCTCCTCCGGGTGGGCCGGGACGTAGGCCTGCAGGGCCGCCCGGGCCGGGTCGCCGGCACCGCCGCGGGGGGCGGCGGCCGGCGGGGCGGACGGCTCCTGGCGGGGCCGCGCGGGCCGGCGGCGGCCCGGGATCGCCCGCAGCGCCTCACCGATGTCCGACACCTCCACCACCTTCATCCCCGGCGGCACCTTGCCCGGGTCCGGCGGGACGAGCGCGTGGGTGAAGCCCAGCCGGTGCGCCTCGGCGAGCCGGCGCTGCACGCCCGTCACCCGGCGTACCTCGCCCGCCAGGCCGACCTCGCCGATGGCGACCAGGTTGCTCGGCAGCGGGGTGTCGGAGGAGGAGCTGGCCACCGCCAGGGCGATGGCGAGGTCCGCGGAGGGCTCGGTGAGCTTCACGCCGCCGACCGTCGCGGTGTAGATGTCCTGCTTGCCCAACTTCACCCCGCCGTGGCGCTCGACGACCGCCAGGATCATCGCGATGCGCGGCGACTCCAGGCCGGAGGTCGTCCGGCGCGGCGAGGGGATCTGCGAATCCACCATCAGCGCCTGCACCTCGGCGACCAGCGGGCGCCGGCCCTCCAGGGTGACGGTCAGGCAGGTGCCCGGCACCGGCTTGTCACGCCTGGTCAGGAACAGCCCGGACGGATCGGCGAGGCCCGCGATCCCCTCGTCGTGCAGCTCGAAGCAGCCGACCTCGTCGGTCGCCCCGTAGCGGTTCTTGACCCCGCGGATGATCCGCAGCCGGGCGTGCCGGTCTCCCTCGAAGGACAGCACCACGTCGACCAGGTGCTCCAGCAGGCGGGGGCCGGCGATCTGGCCGTCCTTGGTGACGTGGCCGACCAGGAGGGTCGCCATGCCGCGCTCCTTGGAGGCCCTGATCAGCGCGTTCGCCACCTCGCGGACCTGGGCCGGGCCGCCGGGCGCGCCGTCCAGCTCGGCGGAGGCGATGGTCTGCACCGAGTCGAGGATCAGCAGCCCCGGGTTCACCGCCTCGATGTGGCCGAGCACCGCCCCGAGGTCCGACTCGGCGGCCAGGTAGAGGTGCTCGGAGAGCGCGTTGATCCGGTCGGCGCGCAGCCGGACCTGGCCGGCCGACTCCTCGCCGGTGACGTACAGCGTGCGGTGCCGGTCGCTCGCGGCCTTGGCGGCCACGTCCAGCAGCAGGGTGGACTTGCCGACGCCGGGCTCGCCCGCGAGCAGCACCACGGCACCGGGCACCAGGCCGCCGCCGAGCACCCGGTCCAGCTCCGGCACGCCGGTGGTGCGGGCCGTCGCCACCTGGCCGTCGACCTGGCCGATCGGCTTCGCCGGGGAGCTGACCGGGCCGGCCGCGGTCGTCCGCAGCGGGACGGCGCCGTACTCCTCGACGGTGCCCCAGGAGTTGCACTCCGGGCAGCGGCCCACCCACTTGGGGAGCTGGTTGCCGCACTCGGTGCAGCGGTACGCCGGGCGCGGCTTGGCGGTGGTCTTGGTGCGGGCTGCCATGCGGCCAACCGTAGCCGGTGGGTCCGACAACGCGGGCCGGGCCGGTCCGCGGCGGCCCGGCCGGCCCCCCACGCGCGGGGGGGGGCACGGGGCATCCGGGCGGCGTGCGCGGGCCGGATGCGCGCGGGGTCACGGGTGGGCCGATGCTGTTACCCGAAAGAAGTACAAGCCCCGGGAAACCACCGGACCGGGCGAATCCCGTCCCTACCGTCGGATCCGTGACGAGCTTGCTTGAGAGCCCGGTGGCCTCCGCCGGGGCACCGGTCCTGCACGCCTACGGGCAGCACGTGGACGGCCTGTTCACCTACTGCCTCTCCGTCCTGTGCGAGCACGACGCCGCCCTGGCCGCCGTCGCCGAGGTCGGCGACCTGGCGCTGCGGCACGGGGGGCGGCTCGCCGGGCCGGCGGGCGGCCGGGGGGGGGGGGGGG
>NZ_BAAALD010000180.1:0-278 GCF_039528095.1 Kitasatospora arboriphila | reverse complement strand
CCGCGGCCCCGCCCCCCGGCCCGCCGACCCGGCGCTCCGCCGGGCCTGGCTGTACGCCCTGGCCCGGCACTGCTGCCTGCGCCGCCTGGAGTCCGGGGCCGGGGCCGCCTTCACCGGCGCCCCCGTACGCGAGCCCGCGCCGCCGGCCGGCACCCGGTCCGGACCGCCCGCCCCCGCCGCCCCTGCCCCCGCCGGGAAGGTGCGCACCGGACGGGCCGGGGCGGGCGGACGGACCGCGGGCGCGGCGAAGGCCCCGCGCGCCGCGCGGGGGGGGGGGG
>NZ_BAAALD010000179.1:0-7022 GCF_039528095.1 Kitasatospora arboriphila | reverse complement strand
GCGCCAAGAGCGCCCTCATCACCCTCGTCGAGCACGCCCTCCTGGCCCGCCTCCGCTGAGGCACGGGCCCACGGAGGGGCCGGACACCCCGGAGGGGGCGCGGAAACCGCGCCCCCTCCGGCGTTCTCACGCCCCCTCGTGCTCCAAGAGCCCCGGGCGTCGCGGAAGCCTCATTCCGTCTCCTCCGGCACCAGTCCGGCCCGCAGCAGCCCGTAGGTGTAGGCGTCCTCCAGGGCCCGCCAGGAGGCCGCGATCACGTTGTCCGCGACACCGACCGTGGACCAGGACGCCACCCCGTCCCCGGACTCCACCAGGACCCGGGTCTTGGAGCCGGTGCCGTGCTGGCCCTCCAGGATGCGGACCTTGTAGTCCACCAGCTCCAGCTTCGCGAGCTGCGGGTAGATCCGCTCCAGCGCGGTGCGCAGCGCCCTGTCCAGGGCGTCGACCGGGCCGTTGCCCTCGCCGGTGGCGATCCGGCGCTCGCCCTTCGCCCAGAGCTTCACCGTGGCCTCGTTGCCCGGGGCGCCGTCCGCGCGCTGCTCGCTGATGGTCCGCCAGGACTCCAGGCTGAAGAAGCGCTCGCGGCGGCCGCGCACCTCGTCACGGAGCAGCAGCTCGAAGGAGGCGTCGGCGGCCTCGTAGGTATAGCCCTGGTTCTCCTGCTCCTTGACCTTGGCGACCACCCGGCCGACCAGGTCCCGGTCCTCGGACAGGTCGTAGCCGAGCTCCTTGCCCTTGAGCTCGACGGAGGCCCGGCCGGCCATGTCGGAGACCAGCATCCGCATGGTGTTGCCGACCAGCTCCGGGTCGATGTGCTGGTACAGGTCCGGGTCCACCTTGATCGCGGAGGCGTGCAGGCCCGCCTTGTGCGCGAAGGCCGAGAAGCCCACGTACGGCTGGTGGGTGGACGGTGCGAGGTTGACCACCTCGGCGACGGCGTGCGAGATCCGGGTCATCTCGGCGAGCCGGCCCTCGGGCAGCACCCGGCGGCCGTACTTGATCTCCAGCGCGCCGACCACCGGGAAGAGGTTGGCGTTGCCGACCCGCTCGCCGTAGCCGTTGGCGGTGCACTGCACGTGGGTCGCGCCGGCGTCCACCGCGGCCAGCGTGTTGGCGACCGCGCAGCCGGTGTCGTCCTGCGCGTGGATGCCGATCCGGGCCCCCGTCCTGGCGAGCACCTCGGCGACGGTCTCGCGGACGCCCAGCGGCAGCATGCCGCCGTTGGTGTCGCAGAGCACCACCACGTCGGCGCCGGCGCGGTGCGCGGTGGAGACCACCGCCAGGGCGTACTCCGGGTTCGCCTTGTAGCCGTCGAAGAAGTGCTCGCAGTCGATGAACACCCGCCGCCCCTGCGAGCGCAGGTACTCGACGCTGTCCCGGACCATCTCCAGGTTCTCGTCCAGGGTGGTGCGCAGGGCCAGCTCCACGTGCCGGTCGTGCGACTTGGCGACCAGGGTGACCACCGGGGCACCGGAGTTGACGAGGGCGGCCAGCTGCGGGTCGTCCGCCGCCCGGCCACCGGCCCGGCGGGTCGCCCCGAACGCGACCAACTGGGCGTGCTTGAGGTCGAGTTCGGCCGCCGCCCGGGCGAAGAACTCGGTGTCGCGGGGGTTGGCGCCGGGCCAGCCGCCCTCGATGAAGCCGACGCCGAACTCGTCCAGGTGCCGGGCGATGGTCAGCTTGTCCGCGACGGTGAGGTTGATGCCCTCGCGCTGGGCGCCGTCGCGCAGCGTGGTGTCGAAGACGTGGAAGCTGTCGTTGGGGTGGTCGCTGGCCTCGGTCATGGCCCTGGGTTCTCCGTTCGGTGGAGTACTGCTGTTGCCGGTGGGATCCGGCTCCACTGTCCAGCATCCCGCGCGCTCCCCGGTGTCTCCGGGCTCCTTGTGGGGGCCGGGGCCGGTCCGGGGCAAAACAAAAGACCCCTCGCGGGTGCGAGAGGTCTGCGCGCGGGTCTGGACGCTCGTGGTCGCTCCGCAACGGGGTGGTGCGGAGCGGTCACTGCGGACCGGCGCGCCTGCTGCTAATGATCAGCGAAAGCGAGGACACACTGGCAGTCTGGCACACCATCCGCCATCCGGCCCGGACCATCCGCATACCGAGACACGCCTGCTGGCAGCAGGTGGTGAACCACAGGGGCGCGTGGGGGCACCTCCCGGCCGAAGGCTGGGGGAGAACTGCGCGAGCCGGGAGGACATCACCCGCAGCCGGGGTCGGACAGACGGTGCAACTCGCCGTCCGGGCCCGAGTGCGGTCCGTTCCTTCCGTAGCGCGCAGTTCCCCCGCGCCCCTGGCGTGGTCAACCACTCCGAAAAGGTCAGACGATCTTGTGGAGCCAGTTGTGGGTGTCCGGGGCCTGGCCGCCCTGGATGGCGAGGAGGGCCTTGCGGAGCTCCATGGTGGTCGGGCCGGGCTCGCCCTTGCCGACCGTCCAGTCGCCGCGGGCGGACTTCACGGAGCCGACCGGCGTGATGACGGCGGCGGTGCCGCAGGCGAACACCTCGGTGAGGGTGCCGTCGGCGTTGCCCTGCTTCCACTCGTCGGTGGAGATCCGCCGCTCCTCGACCGCGTAGCCGAGGTCGGAGGCGAGCTGGAGCAGCGAGTCCCGGGTGATGCCGGGGAGGAGGGCGCCGGACAGCTCGGGGGTGACGATCCTGGCGTCCTCGCCCTCGCCGAAGACGAAGTAGAGGTTCATGCCGCCCATCTCCTCGATCCACCGGTGCTCGGCGGCGTCGAGCCAGACGACCTGGTCGCAGCCCTTCTCGGCGGCCTGGGCCTGGGCGATCAGCGAGGCGGCGTAGTTGCCGGCGCACTTGGCGGCGCCGGTGCCGCCCGGCGCGGCCCGGACGTACTCCTCGGAGAGCCAGACGGAGACCGGCTTGATGCCGCCGGGGAAGTACGCGCCGGCCGGCGAGGCGATGATCATGAAGAGGTAGGAGTTGGCCGGGCGGACGCCCAGGCCGACCTCGGTGGCGAACATGAACGGCCGCAGGTAGAGGCTCTGCTCGGGCTGGTTCGGCACCCAGCCCTGCTCCTGCTGGACGAGCAGCTCGACGGCCTCGACGAAGGTCTCGACCGGCAGCTCGGGCATGGCGAGCCGGCGGGCGGAGGCCTGGAAGCGGGCGGCGTTGGCCTCGGGGCGGAAGGTGGCGATGGAGCCGTCGGCCTGCCGGTAGGCCTTGAGGCCCTCGAAGATCGACTGGCCGTAGTGCAGCGTCATGTTGGCCGGGTCGATCTCCAGCGGCGCGTACGGCGTGAGCTGGGCGTCGTGCCAGCCCAGACCCTCCGTCCACCGGATGGTGACCATGTGGTCGGTGAAGATCCGGCCGAAGCCGGGGTTGGCCAGCCGGGCCTCGCGCTCCGCGTCGGACAGCGGGTGCGCGGAGGGCTTGAGCTCGAACGTGATGGGCGCCTGGGTGGGCGTACTCATGACTGTCTGTCCTTCACCGTGGGGTTGGTCCGGGCCGCCTCCGCCGAAGGGGTAGAACGCACGACGGCACGGCCCACTGTCGATACTCGCATCCAGAGGGCCGTGCCGAACAGCCGGTCGGCTGTCGTGCTGTGCGGTTCCGGCCCTTCGGGCAGGAACCCTGTGCTGTTCCCGGCCCGTCAGCCGGATACTCGGGCGGCGAGCGCGTCGCCGACCTCGGAGGTGGAGCGGGCGCCGGTGCGCTCGGCGAGGTCCGCGGCGACGGCGGCCTCGACCTTCGCGGCCTCGGCGGTGTAGCCGAGGTGCTCCAGCAGCATGGCGACGGACAGCACGGTGGCGGTCGGGTCGGCCTTGCCCTGGCCCGCGATGTCGGGGGCGGAGCCGTGGACGGGCTCGAACATCGACGGGAACGCGCCGGTGGGGTTGATGTTGCCGGAGGCCGCCAGGCCGATGCCGCCGGTGACGGCCGCGGCGAGGTCGGTGAGGATGTCGCCGAACAGGTTGTCGGTGACGATCACGTCGAAGCGCTCGGGCTGGGTGACGAAGAAGATCGTCGCCGCGTCGACGTGCAGGTAGTCGGTGGTGACCTCGGGGAACTCCCGGCCGACCTCCTGGAAGATCCGCGTCCACAGGTGGCCGGCGTGGACCAGCACGTTGTTCTTGTGGACGAGGGTGAGCTTCTTGCGGGGGCGGGCCTGGGCGCGGCGGTAGGCGTCGCGGACGACCCGCTCGATGCCGAAGGCGGTGTTGAGGCTGACCTCGGTGGCCACCTCCTGCTCGGTGCCGGCGCGCAGGGTGCCGCCGTTGCCGACGTAGGGGCCCTCGGTGCCCTCGCGGACGACCACGAAGTCGATCTGCGGGTCGCCGGCCAGCGGGGACTTCACACCGGGGAAGAGCTTGCCCGGGCGGAGGTTGATGTGGTGGTCGAAGGCGAAGCGGAGCTTGAGGAGCAGGCCGCGCTCCAGGACGCCGGACGGGACGCTGGGGTCGCCGATGGCGCCGAGCAGGATCGCGTCGCGGTCCTTGAGCTCCTCCAGGACGGCGTCCGGCAGGGTCTCGCCGGTGCGGTGGTAGAGACGGGCACCGAGGTCGTACTCGGTGGTCTCCAGCTTCACGTCGGCGGGGAGGGCGGCGCTCAGCACCTTGAGGCCCTCGGCCACCACTTCCTGGCCGATGCCGTCACCGGGGATCACTGCGAGACGAAGGCTGCGAGACATGCTCAGGACCCTACTCCGCGTCCCAGCCACTGACATCTCGCGTCCAGGATCCGGACATTCGGGGACGGGCCGGCGACAAAGGGGGGTACGGAGCCGTACCGGACCGCTCCGTTAAAATCCGACAGATCTACACGGGGAATTCACGGGGGAAAGCACTATGGGGGGTCGGATCAGCAGACGCCGCGCGCTCTGGCTGACCGGTGGGGCGCTGGCACTGCCCGCGGTGGGCTGCGGCGTCGGCCTGGCGGTCCGGGAGGACCGGCCGAAGGAGCCGGAGCCGCTCGGGCCGGCACAGGTGACCGGTGTCGCACATCACAGCATCACACAGTCGTTCGTGCACGTCATCGCACATCCGGACGACAATCTCTACTTCATGAATCCGGACCTCGACCACGCACTGGCCTCCGGCGCCGCCTGTGTCACGGTCTGCCTCACCGACGGCGAGTCCGACGGCCGCAACGTGCTGCACACCGAGCTCGGCCGGGTCGTCCGCGCCGACCGGCCGGCCTACACCCGCGCCCGGATCAACGGACTGACCGCCGCCCTCGCGCTGCTCGCCACCGGCGACGAGAACAGCCCCTGGGACGTGTCGCTGGTCAGCTACCTGGACGGCCGGCTGGTCGAGCAGCACACCCTGCGGGCCGCGCCCCAGGTGCAGCTGATCCTGCTCGCCCTGGTCGAGGCCCGCTCGGTCAGCCTGCCGCGCGCCGCGAGCCTGCGCGGCCTGTGGCTCGGCGAGACGGAGGCCCTCGAAACCCTGCCGCCGGTGCGCAGCGGACTGCCCGCCGGCGCCGGCTACAGCCGGGAGCAGCTGATCGCCACGCTGCACTCCGTCCTCGACCACTACCGCCCGACCGTGGTCCGCACCCTCGACCCGAACCCGGACCACTCCCCCAAGCCGCCGAAGGACCCGCGCAGCGGCCACGTCTACCTGGACCACCAGGACCACACCTACTCCGCGTACTTCGCGCAGGCCGCGCTCGCCCGGCACTGGGCCGGCGACCGGGCGAGGAACGCCACCGTCGAGCACTACCTCGGCTACGTGAACGCCGCGCTGCCGCACAACCTCGACCAGGCCGCCGTCGGCCGCAAGGTGCTCGCGCTGAACAGCTACGGCTGGGCCGACAACCGGCGCTGCGGCGACCCGGCCGGCTGCGGCGACCGCAAGGTCGGGGCCGGCGCGCTGCGCAACGGCTGGGCGCAGTCCACCCGGTACCGCGCCCCGGGCAGCGGCGCCTGGCTGGTGCCGCTGTCCGACGGGCGGCTGGCCGCGTTCGGCCTGCTCAACGGCGCCGCGGTGCAGTGGACGCAGTCGCCGCGGGGCTGGGACGGGCCGCGGCGGCTCGCCGGCACCGGGCTGGAGGGGCAGGTGCAGGCCTTCCGGCAGGGCGACGGGCTGATACGCCTGCTCGGCGTGCGCACCATGCTGCGCTACGCGGCCGACGAGCACCGCCGCGAGATCGTCACCGCCGTGCAGACCGGCCGGGACTCCTTCGGTCCGTGGGAGAGCCTCGGCGCCCCGGACGGCGAGGACCCGGTGCGCTCGATGGAGTTCGGCTACCCGGTCGGGCTCGCCCTGGCGGACGGCACCGTGCAGGTCGCGGCCCGCACCTGGGGCGGCACGGTCGCCGTCCGGACCCTCTCCGGCCCCGGGGAGGCGTGGACGGCGCTGACCCTGCCGCCGCACGCCGGCGGCGGTGTCCAGGACGGCCTGGGCGCGGTCGTCGACGGCTACGGCAACACCCACGTCTTCGCGACCGGTCCGCGCACCGTCGTGCACTGGGCCTCGGACGTGCCCGGCGGCCCGCTGCGGCCGGCGCCGCCGACCGGGCTGCCGGTGCCGGGCGGCCCGGTCACTGCCGAGCTGGGCGAGGAGGGCGCGCTGCGGGTGCGCTTCCGCGAGCCGAAGAGCGCCCGGGTGCTCACCGCCGAGCGGGCGCCCGGGTCCGAGGCGTGGCGGGTGGTGGCCGAGTCGGCGCCGCCCGGCGGCTTCGGCCGGATCGCCACCGCGGACGGCGCGATGGCCGTCCGCGACGACCGCGGGCGGACCGCGCTGCGCGCCGACGGCCGGGACTGGCAGCACGACGGCCCGCTGCTCGCGCACACCCCCGCGCTGGCGACCGACCGGGACGGCCGGCTGGTCGCCGAGGGCGTCGGCTGCGACGGCCACCTGTACTCCGCCCGCCAGCCGGTGCCCGGCGCCCCGTTCGGTGCCTGGAGCCAGGCGGGCTGAGCCGTTGCATATGCTCGGTGGGCCGCCGCCGCGCCCCGGCCGGCCGCCGCATGCCCGCCGGCCCGTCCCGTACGACCCCTTCGGCCCGCCCGGGCCAGGCAGGAGCACCGCGCTGTGAGCCAGGAGACGGCCCCGACCCCGCCGC
>NZ_BAAALD010000178.1:0-7032 GCF_039528095.1 Kitasatospora arboriphila | reverse complement strand
CCCCGGCCGCCGGTGCGGACGCCGCCCGGGCGACGGCCACCGCGCCGGCCGCCGGGCGCTCCCGCAGGGGCGAGGCGGGCGCCGCGGCGCTGGCCGCCGTGCTGTCCATGGCGGCGTTCTGCCTGGCCGGCGCCCTGCGCGGGACGTACCCGTTCGGGGCGCGGTCGCGCGCGGTGAACGACCTCGGCAACCAGTTCGTGCCGTTCCACGCCCACCTGTGGGACCTGATGCACGGCCGGGGCGGCGGCGACCTGCTGTTCAACTGGAACAGCGGCTACGGCTCGCCGTTCCTCGGTGACTTCGTCACGTACCTGATGAACCCGTTCTCCTGGCTGGTCGGGCTGTTCCCGCGGGACGCCGTCAACCTCCCCGTGTTCCTCGTCACCCTGCTGAGCATCGGCCTGGGGGCGGCCGCGATGACGGTGCTGCTCGGCCGCCTGGCGCCGGGCGGCCCGTGGCTGCGCGCCCTGCTCGCGGTCGGCTACGGGCTCTGCGCCTGGGTGCTCAACGACGGCTCGCCGGACCCGATGTGGATGTGGGGCCTGGTCTCGCTGCCGGCCGTGGGCCTGGCCTGCGACTGGTGCCTGCGCGGCCGGCGCTGGGTGCTCGGCACCCTGCTGGTCGCCCTCGCCTGGGCGGGCAACTTCTACACCGGGGCGATGGCGACCATCGCCTCCTGCCTGGTGCTGCTGCTGCGCCTCGCGCTGGCCGGCACCCCGTGGCGGGAGCGGCTGCGGACGGCCGGGCGGGCGGCCGGGATGTTCACGGTCGGCGTGCTGCTGGCCGCGCCGGCGATGACGGTCTCGCTGAAGGCCAGCAAGGCCTCGCAGCCGGCCCCGCCCGCGACCTACGAGGGCGCGCCGGGCCTCACCGACTACCTGGCGCAGCTGCTGCCCGGCGGCCGCTCGGACCACTCGGTGCCGAACGTCTTCGTCGGCGTGCTGGCGCTGCTGCTGGTCGCCTCGCTGCCTTTCAACCGGCGGGTCCGGCCCGCGGAGCGGATCGGCTGGTACGCGCTGCTGCTGCTGGTCGGGGCGAGCTTCGTCTGGGAGCCGACGATCCTGCTGTGGCACGGGCTGGCGATCCCCAACGGCAGTCCGTACCGCGCGTCGTTCGTGCTCAGCGGCATGCTGGTGATGGCGGCCTGGGCGTCGCTCGCCCGCCGTCCGGACGTCCGGGCGCTGCTGGGCGGCGCCGGGCTGGTGGCGCTGCTGGCGCTGGCCGGGCACGGGCAGAGCTCGGTCCGCTGGTCGACCTGGATCGAGGTCGGGGCGGGCGGCGCGCTGCTGCTCGGTGCGCTGCTGGCGCTCGCCCGGTGGCGCACGCGCCCGCTCGTGCGCCGGTCCGCCGGCGCGGTGCTGGTGCTCACCGTCTTCGCCTCGGCTGCGCACACCGCCTGGGCGGTCACCGAGATCCGTGACCGGCTGCCCTTCTACCAGCCGCGCACGACCGTCTCGGCGCAGTCGACGGCCGCGGCCGAGGCGCTGCACGCGGCCGACGACTGGCCGAACGGCCGCACCGACCCCGGTCCGCACGAGTTCGCCAACAACGACCCGCTGCTGCTCGGCGGCCAGGGCGGCTCGTACTACAGCAGCTACCTGCCCGCGGTGACCGCCGGGATGCTGCAGGAGCTCGGCGCCGGCTGGTACATCCAGGGCCGGCACACCCTCAGCCCGGCCGACCCGGTCGGGCGGGCGCTGTTCGGCGTCACCACGTACCTGGACTCCACCGGTGCGCCGGGCGGCTTCGCGGTGAAGCACGCCGCGGCCGCGCCGCTGGTCACCGTGCACCCGACGGCCGCCCCGGACACCCGCTCGGTGTGGAGCCGCCAGGAGTCGCTGCTCGGCGCGCGGGTCTACGAGACGCCGGCCCCGGAGTGGACGGCCGGTCCGCGGCCGGTCCGCTCGCCGGGCGGCTGGCGGGTGCCGGCGACGCCGAAGGGCGGCACCTGGACGACGTTCACCGCGTCCTGCACCCCGGGGCGCACCGCCTTCCTGTACGCGCCCTGGCTGGGCGGCACGGTGATGGGCGCGGGCGGCAAGTACACCAGCTGGGGCCGGCAGCCGATGACGGCGATGCCGATCCGCGAACTCGGCCCCGTCCCGGCCGACGGGCGGGTCACCGTCCAGTTGCGGGCCGCGGCGAAGGCGGAGGTCCCGGAGCTGCCGCTCGGCTGCCTCGATCCGGCGGCGCTGTCGGCCGCGCTGCACGGCCTGCACGGGGCGACGGAGGTCACCGCCGGCGGCCACGGGCTGCGGGCGGAGCTGCCGGCCGGGTCCACCGGCACCGCGCTGATCTCGGTGCCGGCCGTGGACGGCTGGCGGTGCTCGGTGGACGGCGGCCCGGCGCGGGCCCCCCGGTCGGTGCTCGGCATGACCGGCGTCGACCTGGGCGCGGGCGCCTCCGAGGTGTCCTGCGACTACCGTCCGCCGGGTCTGCTGCCCGGTCTCGCGGCGAGCGGGGCCGCCGCCGCGGTGCTGCTGGGCGTGGCGCTGCTCACGCGGCTGCGCCGCCGGAACGGGCGGGCGGCCGACGGCGGACCGGTACCATCTGTGTGAAATCAGACAGGCAGGGTGAGGGGTCAGTGCGTGCGGCCGCCGACTGCGTCGAGGCCGGAGGTGGACTGGTGCGGCTGTCCGTGGTGGTGCCCTGTTACAACGAGGAAGCGGTGGTCGAGCTCTTCGACACCGCGATCCGCGCGAGCCTCGACGCCCTGCCGGTCGAGTACGAGCTCTGCTACGTCGACGACGGCAGCGCGGACGGCACGCTGGAGCGGCTGCGCAAGATCGCCGCGGAGCACCCGGACACCACCCGCTACGTCTCCTTCAGCCGGAACTTCGGCAAGGAGGCCGGCATGCTGGCCGGCCTGCGCGAGGCGACGGGCGACGCGGTCGTGCTGATGGACGCCGACCTGCAGCACCCGCCGGAGCTGATCGAGCGGATGCTGGAGCTGTACGACCGCGGCCACGACCAGGTGATCGCCCGCCGCACCCGGGAGGGCGACAAGCCCGTCCGCACGGCGGTCAGCCGGCTCTACTACCGGATGGTCAACCGCTGGGTGGACGTCGAACTCCAGGACGGCGTCGGCGACTTCCGGTTGCTGTCGCGCGCCGCGGTGGACGCGCTGCTGTCCCTGCCGGAGTACAACCGGTTCTCCAAGGGCCTGTTCTCCTGGATCGGCTTCGACACCGTCACCTTCGACTACCAGAACGTCGCCCGCGAGGCCGGCGAGACGAAGTGGCGGTTCGGCGCGCTGCTCAACTACGGCATGGACGGCCTGATCTCGTTCAACAACCGGCCGCTGCGGATCGCCATCTACCTGGGCCTGGCCCTGGTCGGGGTGGCGGCGCTGTACGCGGCGTGGATCACCGGCGTCGCCCTGGTCGACGGCGTGGACTCCCCCGGCTACGTCACCCTCATCGTGGCGATCGTGGGGCTGGGCGGCCTGCAGATGGTGATGCTCGGTCTGATCGGCGAGTACATCGGCCGGATCTACTACGAGACCAAGCGGCGGCCGCACTTCCTGGTCAAGGAGACCAACGTGCCGCGGGCCGCGTTCCGCGCCGAGGGCCACCGCGCCCGTGCCGGGGAGCCGGTGTGAGCCCGCAGCTGTGGCAGGTCGTCAGGTTCGGCCTGGTCGGTGTGGTCAACACCGGCACCTTCTACCTGCTGTACCTGGCCTTCCACCCGTACCTGCCGTACTTCGCGGCGTTCAGCGCGGCGTTCTTCCTGAGCATGGTCGGCTCGTTCTTCCTGAACACGTACTTCACGTACCGGACCCGGCCGACCTGGCGGAAGTTCCTGCTCTTCCCGCTGCCGAACATCACCAACTACCTGGTGCAGAGCGGCGGGGTGTTCGTGCTGGTGGAGTGGGCGCGGGTGGACGACCGGTTCGCGCCGCTGCTGGCCGCAGCGGTCGCGATCCCGATCACCTACGTGCTGTCGAAGCTGGTGCTGACCGGGCGGGGCACGGGCCCCGCCGGCGGCTCAGCGCAGGGTGACGACCTCGGCCCGGCGTCCGCCCGGGTTGAGGTGGTGGAGCAGTAGCAGCCGGGCCGCGGCGTCCGCCCGGGCGACCCGCAGCACGCTGCCCGGCCGCTCCGGCACGGCGACGGCGGCCGGCCCGTCGGTGCCGTCGCGGACGTCCAGTGCCGGGTGCAGCACGTCGAGGGCGAGGGTCGGCCGGCCGTCGGTGAGACCGATCGAGCCGAGCGCGTCCTGCTCGCTCGGCGCACCGGGCAGCACCTGGCCCGTCCACAGCGCGTACCGGACGGTGCTCGCACCGGACTTCAGCCCGGGCAGGGCGGAGAGCCGGACGGGCAGCACCAGGGCGTCGCCGTCGAGCAGCCCGGTGTCGGTGTCGCCCCAGCGGGCGTTCAGCGGCTGGACGTCCAGTTCCTTGCCGGTGCGGGCGTCCGTGGTGCGGGCCACCAGGACGTCGCTGCCGCGCAGCCGGGCGGCGGCGACGATCGCGTCGGTGCGGCCGTCCCCGTCGGTGTCCAGCGAGGCGCGCACCCCGAACATGCCGACCGGGGTGTCGGCCGGGCCCCACAGGGCGGCGGCCAGGTAGAGGGTGCCCTCTCCGAGCGGGTCCCCGTGCGCCGGGGCGTCGCTGGCCGCGCCCGCGAACCGCAGGTTGGCGGCGCGCTCGCCGGGCCGCTCCACGCAGATGTCGTCGGCGTCGCCGGCGTCGGCGCAGTCCGGCCAGCGGGCGGCCTCTCCGCCGTACACGAAGGCGCTGAGCAGCCCGGCGCCGTCGCCGGCCGGGGTGCCGGTGCCGGCCAGGGCGAGCATGGTGGCGCCGGCCCGCCCAGCGGCGAGCTGCGGCCCGGCGGCGAACTGCGAGGCGGGCCGCGGGGCGGCGAACAGCGGCACCCGCAGCTGCGGCAGGCCGGTGTCGGCCGGGGTCAGCAGCAGCCGGCCGGAGAGCTCGCCGCGGTAGCTTCGGGCCCGGCCGGCCTGTTCGAGGTCGAGGGTCGGGTCGGGGGTGCGGGTCAGGCTGCCGGGGACGCGCAGGGTGACGGTGACCCGGGCGGTGCCGCCGGGTTCGACGGTGACCTGCCCGGGGCTGATGCCGAAGGAGGCCCCGGGCAGCTCGGTGGCGGCCGCGTAGCCGGTGGTGTAGGTGAGCGGGGCGTCGCCGTGGTTGCGGATCTCCACCTGGCGTTCGAGCTCGACCGGGCCGGTGGCCTCGACCGGGCCGAAGGAGACGCCGACCGCGCCGTCCACCGCGCCCTGGCCCGCCGCGTAGGCGACCGCCGGGGTGGCGACGGCGGCGTCGACCCGGGCCCGGCCGGCGCCGGTGCGCTCCGGGCCGTACACCGGGCTGCCGGGGTCGGCGTCGTGCCGGGTGTCGACGGCGGTGTTCATCAGCGCGGCCTTGACCTCGGCGACCGGCCAGTCGGGGTGGGCGGCGCGGACGAGGGCGGCGAGGCCGGTGACGTGCGGGGCGGCCATCGAGGTGCCGTCCTCCCGCATGCCGCCGCTGCCGCTGCCCGCCTTCGCCGACCAGATCGTCTCGCCGGGCGCGGCGACGTCGGGCTTGACGATGCCGGGCACCCCGATCCCGCGGGAGGTGAAGGGGGTGAGCATGTCGGTGCGTTCGGGCCGGTCCTGGGAGACCGCGCCGTGCAGGGTGTTGCCCGGGGCGGCGAGCTGGACCTTCACCGGCCCGTCGGCCACCGCGGCGAGCAGCCGGTCGGAGTCGGTGCGGGCCAGCAGCACGGCCGGGATCCGGCTGTCGCCGGCGATCTCGGCGAGGGACTCGCCGTCGGCGGTGAACAGCGTGCCGACGGCGCCGGCGTCCGCGGCGTGGTCGGCGCGCACGGCCGAGCCGCAGGCCCGGTCGGCGTCCTTGCTGCGCCAGGCGAGCACGGCGATCCGGCCCTTGAGCCGGGCGGCGTCGGCCGCGTCGAAGGCGGTGCAGCCGTCCTGCTGGTCGGCGGGCCGGGCGAGTTCGGCGGTGACGTCCCGGTCGGACCAGCCGGTGTACTCGGAGCTCCAGTGGCCCGGGACGACGCCGGCGAGGGAGGCGGGGGCGAGCACCCGGATGCCGTCGGCGTCGCCGTGCGGGTCGACCGAGGCCGCGACGGTCACCACCCGGGCGGCGGTGCCGGGGCTGCCGCCGATCCCGTACAGGTCGCCCTCGTTGCCGGCCGAGGCGACCACCACGGTGCCC
Source organism: Kitasatospora arboriphila (assembly GCF_039528095.1). Taxonomy (NCBI): domain Bacteria; kingdom Bacillati; phylum Actinomycetota; class Actinomycetes; order Kitasatosporales; family Streptomycetaceae; genus Kitasatospora; species Kitasatospora arboriphila. Next base: position 854 of record NZ_BAAALD010000178.1, on the reverse strand, counting down.
AGGGCGGACAGCGCGTCGGCGGCGAGCGAGTCTGCGTCGTCCGGGCTGCCGAAGGCGCTGCCGAGCGAGAGGTTGACCACGTCGAGGCGGTCGGAGAGATCGCCGTCGCCGTTCGGGTCGGCGGCCAGGTCGAGGGCGTGCGCGAGCTGGTCGGTGGAGCCGTCGCAGCCGAAGACGCGCAGGGCGTAGAGGGTGGCGCCGGGGGCCGCGCCGGGGGCGACGGAGAAGGCGGCGGGGTCGAGGCCCTCCCGGTAGGGGCCGCGGTAGGGCTTGCCGTCCTTGGTGACGCCGAGGCCGGCGGCGGTGCCGGCGACGTGGGTGCCGTGGCCGTTGGCGGCGCAGTCGATCGGGTTGGCGTCCGGGTGCGGCACGGGCTGGTGGTGCGGCGAGGACGGGTCCGGGTTGTAGTCGTCGCCGACGAGGTCCTGGCCGCCGGCCAACTTGGCGTTGGGGAATAGCGCGGCCGGTGCCGGGCGGGCGCCGTCGACGGCGGCGAAGGCCTCCGGGGTGCCGGGGCCGCCGAAGTCGGCGTGGGTGTAGTCGATGCCGGAGTCGACGATGCCGATCCGCACCCCGCTGCCGGTGGTGCCGTCCGGGCCGGACCAGACGGCGGGTGCGCCGGTCAGCGGGACGGAGTGGGCGTTGGCCCGGTGCTGCAGGGTGACGCGGTGCACGGCGCGCACCCCGGGCAGCGCGGCCAGCCGGGGCACGGCGGCGGCGGGCACGGTGACGGCGACGCCGCTGAGCAGGGTCTGGGTGCGGTAGACCACCCGGGCACCGGGCGCGGCGGCCCGGACGCCCGCGGCGAGCCGGTCGACGGCCTGCACGGCGCGGGCGCGCTGCCCGGCCCCGGT
>NZ_BAAALD010000177.1:0-7038 GCF_039528095.1 Kitasatospora arboriphila | reverse complement strand
TTCAGGTTCTGTGCGGCCTGGCTCATCTGACTCAACTCAACGCTCCTGGTGGTTCTGGCCGAAGCCGTCGAAGCCCTGCTGCTGGCGGCCGAAGTTGTTCTGGCCCTGACCCTGGCCCTGTGCCGGACCCTGGCCCTGGCCGGCCTGGCGGCCCTGCTGGATGCCGCGGCGCAGGTTGGTCAGGCGGCCGCGGACCTCCTCCGGGCTGCGGGAGACCTGCGGGCCGGTCAGCGGCGCCGACTCGGCGGTGCCGGAGACCAGGTTGGCCTGCGGGGTGCGGCGCGGCAGACCCGAGGTGGTCAGACCGCTGGTCGAGGGCTCGCGCACCTGCTCGGCACGGCGCCAGCGCTCGTCGTTGGCCGACGGGCGCCACGGGGCCTCGGCGGCCCCGCGGCGGCCGGGCTCACCGCCCTGCGGACCGGGCCGCTGCGGACCGGCCTGCGGGCCCGGACGCTGCGGAGCCTGCGGGCGCTGCTGCTGGCGCGGCGGGCCCTGCGGGGCCTGCTGCTGCGGCGGGACGCCCTGCGCCGAGGTGCCGGGGCGCTGCGGCTGGTACTGCGGCTGCGGCTGCTGCTGCGGGCGCGGACGGGCCTGCTGCTGGCCGCCGTCCTCCGGACGGAACCACTGCTGGGTGTCCTCCGGGCCGGGGCCGGTCGGCAGCGCCATCGGCTGGGCCTGCTGCTGCGGCTGGGGCTGCTGCGGGGCCTGCTGGGCGAACGGGTGGCCGCCGCCCGGCTGGGTGGCCGGGTCCGGCAGGACCGGCTCCACCAGGCCGAGGCCCAGCGGGTCGCGCGGGTCGATGTCGCTGGCCTCGAAGCGCGGCCGGCCGAACTGCACGGTGGACTCGACGGGGCTCTCCGCCGGGCCCGGCTGCTGCGGCGCCTGCGGGCGCGCGGGGGGGGGGCCGGGCGCCCCGCCCTGCGGGCCGGCCTCCGGACGCTGGCGCTCCGGCATCGGGGCACGGCCGCCGGGGCCCTGCTCCGGGCCGCGGCGCGGCAGGCCGCCGGCCTGGCCGCCGGGACCGCCCTGCGCGCCCGGGGCACCGGACGCGCCCGGGACCCGCCGCGGCTGGCCCTGCTGGCCCTGCTGGTTGGGCTGGCCCTGCGGGGCCTGCTGGCCCTGCCGGTTCGGCGCGGGGGTCTCGCGCAGCGCCTGGCCGACCTCACGGGTCGGCAGGCCGCCGGCGGGACGACCGCCCTGGGGCTGCTGCGGGGCACCGCCCTGCGGGCCCTGACCGAGCTGCGGACGCGCCGGGGCATCGGCCGGGGCCTGGCCGAGCGCGGCGGCGGCGCGGCCCGCGAGGGCCTCCGCCGCGGTGCCGCGGCCCTGCTGGCGCGGGGTGGGGCCGAGGCCGCGGCCCTTGCCGGCGGCACCGCCGGCGGGGCGCTGGCCCGGACGGCCGGCGGCGTTGGTGACGTCCACCGGCAGCATGACGAGTGCGGTGGTGCCGCCGGAGTCGCTGGGACGCAGCTGGATGCGGATGCCGTGTCGCAGGGACAGGCGGCCGACCACGAAGAGGCCCATACGGCGGGAGACGGAGACGTCGACGGTGGGCGGGCTCGCGAGGCGCTCGTTGATGTCCGCGAGGTCGTCCGGGCTCAGGCCGATGCCGGTGTCGTGGATCTCGACCAGCACGCGGCCGTCGGGCAGCGCGTGGCCGGTGACCCGGACGCGGGTCTGCGGGCTGGAGAACGAGGTCGCGTTCTCGAGCAGCTCGGCGAGCAGGTGGACGAGGTCGTTGACGACGCGGCCGGCGACCTCGGTCGACGGCACCGCGGCGAGTTCGATGCGCTCGTACTGCTCCACCTCGGAGGCGGCGGCACGGAGCACGTCGACCAGCGGGACGGGGCGGGTCCAGCGGCGGCCCGGGTCCTCGCCCGCGAGGACGAGGAGGTTCTCACCGTTGCGGCGCATGCGGGTCGCGAGGTGGTCCAGCTTGAAGAGGCTGGCCAGCTGGTCCGGGTCGGCCTCGCGGCTCTCCAGCTCGGAGATGAGCGACAGCTGGCGCTGGATGAGGCCCTGGCTGCGGCGCGAGAGGTTGGTGAACATCGCGTTGATGTTGCCTCGCAGGAGGGCCTGCTCGGCGGCGAGGCGGACGGCCTCGCGGTGCACCATGTCGAACGCGGAGGCCACGTGGCCGATCTCGTCCGCGGAGTCGACGCCGACGGGTTCGACGGTGACGTCGACGTCGTGCGGGTCGCTCTCGGAGAGGGTCTTGACCAGCTCGGGCAGACGGCGCTCGGCGACGTCCTCGGCCGCGGTCTGCAGACGGGTCAGCGAGCGCACCATCGAGCGGGCCACGATGGCCGCACCGGCGATGGCGACGATGAGGACGACGGCGATCAGCGCGGCGTTGACGAGCGCCTCGGTGTCGGCGTCGGATTGCAGCTTCTGGGCCTTGCCGTCGAGGTCCTCGAGCAGCTGGGTCTCGATGCGCTGCTCGGCGTTGATCTTGACGCTGGCGGCGTCGTACCAGTCCGTGTAGGTGCGCGGGTCGGTCTGCCGGATGCCGTTGGTGTTGAGGACCTGCTGGGTGTACCGGTCGGTGTCCGCGATGGTCTGGTTGAAGCTCAGGCTGGAGCGCTTCTTGCGGGCCTCTTCGTCACCGTAGATGGCGGTGAAGTTGGCGAGCGCGGACTCCTCGGAGACCTGCAGCCGGATGCCGAAGGTCTCGTCCGAGGGGGAGAGGTCGGCCTTCTGCGGGCGGGCCAGCGCGGCGGAGATCAGCGCGCGCTGCATGGACGCGTTCTCCTTGGACAGCGCGAACTGGCTGAGCGCCCGGGTGATCTTGATCAGCTCGGTCGAGTTCGACGCGATCGCGATCTCCTCGGTGATGCCGATGAGACCCTTGATGATCACGTCGTAGTTCAGGACGGTGGCCTGAATGTTGTCGATGTTGGTGTACGCGGAGCCGCGCGCCTCCGACAGCTGGTTGAGGTCCTTGCGGACCTGCAGCAGCAGGGCCTTTCCACCGGCGAGGTCGAGCTCGTCGAACTTGTCGGCGCTGGTGGCGAAGGCCTTGCTCAGCTGGTCGGTGTTCTTCTGGGCGTCCATGACGTCCGGGTCCTGCCGCTCACCGGGCTTGGCGGTGAGCGGGCCGGCGCTGATGTCGCGCTCGGTCTCCAGGGCGTCGGCCAGCGCGGTCGCGCGGCGGGCGAGGTCCGCGAGGTCGGTCATCTGCGCCAGCTGGCGGGAGTTCTCCATCGAGGTCTGCACGCGCAGACCGCCGAGGACGAGCGCCACCATCACGGGGAGCAGCAGCAGCGCGATCAGGCGCGTGCGGATGCGCCAGTTGCGCAGCGCGAACCTGTTGAGGCCGGTCGCCCGGCGGTAGTTGAGCGTGCTGCGGAGCCGCGAACGGCCCGACTTGCCGTCGGCCGTGTCGTGGCCGTCCGTGACCGTGTCGTCGGCGGGCTCGGCGCTGCCGCCGGCCTGGCCTGTTGTTGGCGCTGCCTGGTGGGGGCCGGCCACCGGCTCGCGCGACTCCGGGTCACCCGCGGCGCCGCTGCCCCTCTTGAAACGTCCCTGCACTGGCGTCGCAACCTCTGGACCGGGCGCCCCTCCCCGCTGACGCGGAGGGGGACGGTGTCGAGTTTTTCCGTGGCATTCCAGCACAGCGCGAGAAGTCCAACAAGGGCCGTTATGACTCGGTGTCCTGAGCTACCGACCGCGCGCAGGCTCTCACGGTCTGTGCGGTTACGCGCTGGTAATACGGCTCTTTTCGGACACGCAGCACCCTTCGGCCGACCGGGTGGAGCCCGGACATGTGCGACCAATGTCCGAGATGGGCGTTATGTCCGAATTCTCGAACCGCCCCGAATGTCCCGAAAGCCGAAATGGATCACGGAATTGTGACCAAAGTCACAGATTAATGTGTAGCTTTGGTCACGGCTCCTGTGACAGGAGATCCTTACCCTTGGCGGGGCCGCGGAGAGCCTTCCCAGGCCCGCGCCCGCCCAAAAGTCCTCCTCGCGAAACCAAGGTGCCCCGCCCATGTCCCAGCCGACGAAGGTCGCCGCGAAGTCCACGCTCACCGTCCGGCCGACCGCCAACCCGCGTCGGACCACCCTGGCCTCCGTCGCGGACTTCGCCCAGCTCCCCGGCGCGGTGGCCTCGCAGGAGCCGCGCGAGTACGCCGTCGAGCTGCCCGACAGCACGGCCAACCCGCGCCGCACCCAGCTGATGGTGGCGCCCGCGCCGCGCCTTCCCCAGGACTGAGCGCACCCGCCCGCAGGAGGGGCGCCGACCGCACCGGTCGGCGCCCCTCGGCGTGTCCGGGGCGTCCGGGCGCGTCCGGCGTGTCCGGGGCGTCCGGGGTGCACGAGCGCCCCCGCCGCCGCGCGCCCCCGGGCCGGCGGCACCCCGCGCGATAGCCTGGGGACGATCGAGCAGGCCACCGACCGAGAGGCTGCAGGGTGCGTATCGCCAGGTTTTCCGTCCGGGAAGGGAGCCCTGCCGCCGGCAGCGTCTCCTTCGGCGTCGTCGAGGGCGACCCGGCCCAACCCGATTCCCTGGTGGTGCACGCGCTGGCCGGCCACCCGTTCGGGCCGCCGCAGCTGTCCGGCGAGAGCTACCGGATGCAGGACGTCCGCCTGCTGGCGCCGATGCTGCCCAACAAGATCGTCGCGGTCGGCCGCAACTACGCGGCGCACGCCGCCGAGCTCGGCAACGAGGTCCCGGACGTCCCGCTGACCTTCTTCAAGCCGTCCACCGCGGTCGTCGGCCCGACGGAGTCCATCGCCTACCCGCCGTTCTCCTCGGACGTGCAGCACGAGGCGGAGCTCGCCGTGGTGATCGGCCGGATGTGCCGCGAGGTCCCGGTGGAGCGCGTCCCCGAGGTGATCCTCGGTTACACCTGCGCCAACGACGTCACCGCGCGCGACGTCCAGCAGCGCGAGGGCCAGTGGGCCCGGGCCAAGGGCTTCGACACCTCCTGCCCGCTCGGCCCGTGGATCGAGACCGAGCTGGACCCGTCCGACCTGGCGATCACCTGCACCGTCAACGGCGAGCTGCGGCAGACCGGCCGCACCTCCCTGATGGTGCGTTCGATCCCCGAACTGATCGCGCACATCTCCGAGGCGATGACGCTCCTGCCGGGCGACGTCGTCCTGACCGGCACCCCCGCGGGCGTCGGCCCCCTCAGCATCGGCGACGAGGTCGCCGTCTCCGTCGAAGGCATCGGCACCCTCGCCAACAAGGTGATCAAGCGTGGCTGACTCCCTCGCGGGCCCGGACGTCCGGGTCCGCTTCTGCCCGTCCCCGACCGGCAACCCGCACGTCGGGCTGGTCCGCACCGCCCTGTTCAACTGGGCGTTCGCCCGCCACCACGGCGGCACCCTGGTGTTCCGGATCGAGGACACCGACGCCGCCCGCGACTCCGAGGAGTCGTACGGCCAGCTGCTCGACGCGATGCGCTGGCTCGGCTTCGACTGGGACGAGGGCCCCGAGGTCGGCGGCCCGCACGCGCCCTACCGGCAGTCCCAGCGGATGGACGTCTACGCCGACGTCGCCCGCCGGCTGCACGAGGCCGGGCACGCCTACCACTGCTACTGCTCCACCGAGGAGCTCGACGCCCGCCGCGAGGCCGCCCGCGCGGCGGGCAGGCCGTCCGGCTACGACGGCCACTGCCGCGAGCTGAGCGAGGACCAGGTCGCGGTGTACCGGCTGGAGGGCCGCAGCCCGATCCTCCGGTTCCGGATGCCGGACACCACCCTCGCCTTCGACGACCTCGTCCGCGGCCCGGTCGCCTTCGACCCCAAGGACGTGCCCGACTACGGCATCGTCCGGGCCAACGGCGCCCCGCTCTACACCCTCGTCAACCCGGTCGACGACGCGCTGATGGGCATCACCCACGTGCTGCGCGGCGAGGACCTGCTCTCCTCGACGCCGCGCCAGATCGCCCTCTACGCGGCGCTCGCCGACATCGGCGTGGGCGGCGGCACCACCCCGCGCTTCGGCCACCTGCCGTACGTGATGGGCGAGGGCAACAAGAAGCTCTCCAAGCGGGACCCGCAGGCCTCGCTCAACCTCTACCGCGAGCGCGGCTTCCTGCCCGAGGGCCTGCTCAACTACCTGGCCCTGCTGGGCTGGTCGCTCTCCGAGGACCGGGACCGCTTCTCCATGGCGGAGATGGTCGAGGCCTTCGACATCGCCAAGGTCAACGCCAACCCGGCCCGCTTCGACCTGAAGAAGTGCGAGGCGATCAACGCCGAGCACCTGCGCGCGCTCGACCCGGAGGACTTCGTCCGCCGGCTGGTGCCGTACCTGCAGGCCGCCGGACTGCTGCCGGCCGAGCCCACCGCGCACCAGCTCGACCTGCTGGCCGCCGTCGCCCCGCTCACCCAGGAGCGGATGGTCGTGCTGAGCGAGATCGTCCCGATGGCCGGCTTCCTGTTCGTCGACCCGGCGGACTTCGCGGTCGACCCGGACGACGCCGCCAAGGCGCTCGGCGCCGACGCCCGGCCGGTCCTGGAGGCGTCCGTGCAGGCGCTGGAGGCGCTGGCCGACTTCACCCCGGACGCGATCCAGGCCGCGCTGCGCGAGGCCCTGGTGGACGGCCTCGGGATCAAGCCCAAGTTCGCCTTCACCCCGCTGCGGGTGGCGGTGACCGGCCGCCGGGTCTCCCCGCCGCTGTTCGAGTCGATGGAGCTGCTGGGCCGCGCCGAGACGCTGCGTCGGCTGGGGGCCGCCCTGGAGGCCGCGCCGGCCTCCTGAGGCCGCCCGCGCCGCCTGCGGCCCCGGTGCGCTGACCAGGGCCGCAGGCGCCCGGCGCCCTGCCTGCGGTTATCGATTTTGGAGCCGGGCCTGGCGTCGGGTAATGTTCTTTCTGCGCCGCCCGGGCAGGGAGGCGCGAGACACCGAGCGAAGACCCCGCAGGGGTTGAACTCTGGTGGGGTATGGTGTAATTGGCAGCACGACTGATTCTGGTTCAGTTAGTCTAGGTTCGAGTCCTGGTACCCCAGCGCAGTACAGCAGTAGTGCAAGCCCCCGTTGTGTAGCGGCCTAGCACGCCGCCCTCTCAAGGCGGTAGCGCCGGTT
>NZ_BAAALD010000176.1:0-7233 GCF_039528095.1 Kitasatospora arboriphila | reverse complement strand
GCGCCGGCGGCCGAGTTCTCCTCCCCGGCTCCGGCCGGCGAGGCCCGTGAGTCCCGTGAGTCCCGTCCGGCCGCTGCGCGTCCGGCCAACCCCGCGGCCCGTCCGGGCCCGCGTCCGGCCGGCCCGCGTCCGGGCAACAACCCCTTCACGTCGAGCAACACCGGCATGGCCCGGCCCGGCGAGCGCCGTCAGGGCGGTCCCGGTGCCGGTGGCGCCCCGCGTCCCGGTGGCGACCGTCCGCGTCCGGGTGCCGGTGCACCCGGTGCCGGTGGTGCCCCGCGTCCGGGCGGCGACCGTCCGCGTCCGGGTGCCGGTGCACCCGGTGCCGGTGGTGCCCCGCGTCCCGGTGGCGCGCGTCCGGGTGGTCCCGGTGCCGGTGCTCCGCGTCCCGGTGGCGCTCCGCGTCCGGACGGGCTGCCCCGTCCCGCCGCGCCGCGTCCCGGTGGCCCGAGCCCCGCGGGCATGCCCCGTCCCAACCCCGGCATGATGCCGCAGCGTCCGGCCGGTCCGGGCTCGCGTCCGGGCCCGCGCCCGGGTGGCGGCCCCGGCGCGCGTCCGGGTGGTCCCGGTGCCGGAGGCGGCCGTCCCGGCTTCGCCGGTCGTCCGGCCGGTCCGGGCTCGCGTCCGGCGGGCGGCGGCTTCGGCGGCCCGCGTCCGGGTGGCGGTGCCGGTGGCGGTGGCGGCTTCGGCGGCGGCGGTGCCCGTCCCGGTGGCTTCGGCGGCCGTCCCGGTGGTCCGGGTGGCCGTGGTGGCACGCAGGGTGCCTTCGGTCGCGGTCCCGGTGGCCGTCCGGCCCGCGGTCGCAAGTCGAAGCGGGCGAAGCGCCAGGAGTACGAGGCCATGCAGGCCCCGTCCGTCGGCGGTGTGATGCTTCCTCGCGGCAACGGACAGACCGTCCGCCTGTCGCGCGGTGCCTCCCTGACGGACTTCGCGGAGAAGATCAACGCCAACCCGGCGGCGCTCGTCTCGGTGATGTTCAACCTGGGCGAGATGGTCACCGCGACCCAGTCGGTCTCCGACGCCACACTCGAGCTGCTGGCCGGCGAGATGGGCTTCGTGCTGGAGATCGTCAGCCGTGAGGACGAGGACCGCGAGCTGCTCGAGTCCTTCGACATCGACTTCGGTGCCGACGAGGGCGACGAGGAGATGCTGGCGCCGCGTCCGCCGGTCGTGACCGTCATGGGTCACGTCGACCACGGCAAGACCCGCCTGCTCGACGCCATCCGCAAGACCAACGTGGTGGCGGGCGAGGCCGGCGGCATCACCCAGCACATCGGTGCCTACCAGGTGCAGACCGAGGTGAACGGCGAGGAGCGCCGCATCACCTTCCTGGACACCCCGGGTCACGAGGCGTTCTCCGCCATGCGTGCCCGTGGTGCCAAGTCGACCGACATCGCGATCCTGGTGGTCGCGGCCAACGACGGCGTCATGCCGCAGACGATCGAGGCGCTGAACCACGCCAAGGCCGCCGGCGTGCCGATCGTGGTCGCGGTCAACAAGATCGACGTCGAGGGTGCCGACCCGACCAAGGTCCGCGGCCAGCTGACCGAGTTCGGTCTGGTGGCCGAGGAGTACGGCGGCGACACCATGTTCGTCGACATCTCCGCCCGCCAGGGCCTGCACATCGACCAGCTGCTGGAGGCCGTGGTCCTCACCGCGGACGCCTCGCTCGACCTCCGGGCCAACCCGGAGCAGGACGCGCAGGGCATCGCGATCGAGGCCCACCTGGACAAGGGCCGCGGCGCCATGGCGACGCTGCTCGTCCAGCGCGGCACGCTCCGCGTCGGCGACTCGATCGTCGTGGGCGACGCCTACGGCCGCGTCCGCGCGATGCTGGACGAGAACGGCAACAGCCTCAACGAGGCCGGCCCGTCCCGTCCGGTCCTGCTCCTCGGTCTGACCTCGGTGCCCCGCGCCGGCGACAGCTTCATCGTCGTCGACGAGGACCGCACCGCCCGCCAGATCGCCGAGAAGCGCGCCGCCCGCGACCGCAACGCGTCCATGGCCCAGCGCCGTGTCCGCGTCTCGCTCGAGGGTCTGGAGGCCGCCCTGGCCGCCGGCTCCATCGAGAAGCTCAACCTCATCATCAAGGGTGACGTCTCCGGTTCCGTCGAAGCCCTCGAGGACGCCCTCGTCAAGCTGGACGTGGGCGAGGAGGTCGAGCTCCGGATCCTGCACCGCGGTGTGGGTGCCATCACCGAGTCCGACGTGGACCTGGCGATGGGCTCGGACGCCATCATCATCGGCTTCAACGTGCGCGCCGAGGGGCGTGCCCGTACCGCGGCCGACCGCGAGGGCGTCGACATCCGGTACTACTCGGTCATCTACCAGGCGATCGAGGAGATCGAGGCCGCGCTCAAGGGCCTGCTCAAGCCCGAGTACGAGGAGGTGCGCCTCGGCTCCGCGGAGATCCGCGAGGTGTTCCGCTCCTCCAAGTTCGGCAACATCGCCGGTGTCCTGGTGCGCGAGGGCGTCATCCGACGCAACACCAAGGCCCGCCTGCTGCGCGACGGCAAGGTCGTGGCGGAGAACCTCAACATCGAGGGCCTGCGCCGCTTCAAGGACGACGCGACCGAGGTCCGCGAGGGCTTCGAGGCCGGTGTGACCCTGGGCTCGTACAACGACATCAAGGTCGACGATGTCATCGAGACCTACGAGATGCGCGAGAAGCCGCGCTCGTAACGGCTCACTGTCCGGGGCCGGCCGGCGGGTGCATAACCCGTCGACCGGCCCCGGTCTCGCTGTGTAGGGTCCTCGTACATCCCCGAGCAGGGATCTCTCCGAGGCCTCCAGGTCGGCTCTGACCTGCCACACATGTTCGTAGGAACACTCACGTTCGACCTCCTCCTGGGTGACGTCCACTCGTTGAAGGAGAAGCGCTCGATCGTGCGGCCCATCGTGGCCGAACTGCAGCGCAAGTACAGCGTGTGCGCTGCCGAAGTCGGGAACCAGGACCTGCACCGCCGGGCCGAGATCGGCCTCGCGGTGGTCTCCGGGGACGCCTCGTACGTCACCGAGGTCCTGGACAGCTGTGAGCGGCTCGTCGCCGGCCGCCCCGAGGTGATGCTGCTCTCCGCACGGAGGCGGTACCACCACGACGACGATGAGTGACCACCGGTCGGGCGGGACGCCCCCGCGGGAGCGGGAGTCGCCACCGTCACACCGATCAGGACCGAGAGCGCCCACAAGGCTGGGCGCGGGCAGGTACGTTGGGGCAGGGGCCCCACCGGGTGCGCGACCGACCCGGGTACCGGGCCCATCGCACGAGGAGGCAACGTGACCGACACCGCAAGGGCGCGCAAGCTCGCCGACCGCATCCAGGTGGTCGTCGCCGAGACCCTGCAGCGCCGGATCAAGGACCCGCGTCTGGGCTACGTGACCATCACCGACGCCCGGGTCACCGGGGACCTGCGCGAGGCCACCGTCTTCTACACCGTCTACGGTGACGAGACCGAGCGTCAGGCCAGCGCCGCCGCCCTGGAGAGCGCCAAGGGCGTCCTGCGCTCCGAGGTCGGCCGGCAGACCGGGGTGCGCTTCACGCCCACCCTGACCTTCGTCGCGGACGCGCTGCCGGACAACGCCAAGAACATCGACGACCTGCTCGACCGGGCCCGCCAGTCCGACGCGGCGGTGCGCACCGCCGCCGCCGGCGCCAGCTACGCCGGCGAGGCGGACCCGTACCGCAGCACCCGCGACGACGACGCGGACGAGGACGAGTAGGCATGACCGGCGAGCCGACGGCGGCCGGTACCGCGGGGGCGGTCTCCACCAGCACGGTGGAGCCTGCCCTCGCGGTGCTTCCGGGGCCACGCACGGAGGCCTCCGGCCTCGACCACGAGTGGCAGCGCGTCGTGGCGGAGATCGGGCGGGCCAGCGACATCGACCTGATCTGCCACATCAACCCGGACGGCGACGCCCTGGGCTCCGCGCTCGCCGCGGGCCTCGCACTGCGCTCGCTCGGCCACCGCGTCCGGGTCTCCTTCGGCGACGACCCGCAGATCGTCCCCGAGTCGCTGTCCTTCCTGCCCGGCCAGGAGCTGATCGTGCCCGCCGCGGACGTCCCCGACGTGCCCGAGCTGGTGCTCTGCTTCGACGTCGCCTCCGAGGGCCGCCTCGGCCTGCTCCGCGACAAGGCCTTCGCCGCCCCGGTCATGGTCGTCCTCGACCACCACGCCTCCAACCCGGGCTTCGGCACCCACCGGCTGATCGACCCGGGCGCCCCGGCCACCGCCGTGCTCGTCGACGAGCTGCTGCGCCGCCTCGGCGTCCCGCTCGACCAGGCGCTCGCCACCTGCCTCTACACCGGCGTCGCCACCGACACCGGCTCCTTCAAGTACGCCGCCACCACGCCGGCCACCCACGAGCTCGCCGCCCGGCTGCTCGCCACCGGCATCCGGCACGACCTGATCTCCCGCCAGCTCTGGGACACCTCCTCGTTCGGCTACCTCAAGGTGCTCGCCGGCGCCCTCGGGCGCGCGGTCTTCGAGCCGGACGCGGTCGGCGGCCGCGGCCTGGTGTGGACCTGGGTGCCGTACCAGGAGCTCGCCCTGTTCGGCGTCACCGTCGAGGAGATCGAGGGCCTGATCGACGTGCTCCGGCGGCCCGCCGAGGCCGAGGTCGCGCTCGTGCTCAAGCAGGACCCGGACGGCACCCTGCGCGGCTCCTGCCGCTCCAAGGGGGCCGTGGACGTCGCCGCGGCCTGCACCGAACTCGGCGGCGGCGGGCACGTCTACGCCGCCGGCTTCGCCGCCCGCGAGGACGTCGAGACGGTGGTGGCCCGCTTCCGGGCCGCGCTGGCCGGCTGACCCCGCCCACCCATTCCGCGAAGAAAGAACCCATGAAGCGCAAGGGAACTGGTCCGGACGGCCTGGTCGTCGTCGACAAGCCGGAGGGCATCACCTCGCACGGCGTGGTCGCCAAGCTGCGATGGCTGGCCGGCACCCGCAAGGTCGGCCACGCCGGCACCCTCGACCCGATGGCCACCGGCGTGCTGGTGCTCGGCGTCGAGCGGGCCACCCGGCTGCTCGGCCACCTGATGCTCACCAACAAGACCTACGAGGCGACGATCCGGCTCGGCCAGACCACGATCACCGACGACCGGGAGGGCGAGGTCACCGCCTCGACGCCGGCCGACGGCGTCGCCCGGGAGGCGATCGACACCGGGATCGCCGCGCTGACCGGCGAGATCATGCAGGTCCCGTCCAAGGTCTCCGCCATCAAGATCGACGGCAAGCGCTCCTACGCCCGGGTCCGCGAGGGCGAGGACTTCGAACTCGCCGCCCGGCCCACCACCGTGCACTCCTTCACCGTCCACGAGCAGCGGGCCGCGACCGCCGAGGACGGCACCCCGGTGATCGACCTCGACGTCACCGTCGAGTGTTCCTCCGGCACCTACATCCGCGCGCTCGCCCGCGACCTCGGCGAGGCCCTCGGCGTCGGCGGCCACCTCACCGTGCTGCGCCGCACCAAAGTCGGCCCGTACGGCCTGGAGCACGCCCGCACCCTGGAGCAGCTGGAGGAGAAGCTGGAGGTGCTGCCGATCGCCGACGCGGCGGCCGCCGCCTTCCCCCGCTGGGACATCGACGCCGAGCAGGCCAAGCTGCTCTCGCACGGCATGCGGCTCAAGGCCCCCGGCCTCGGCACGGACGGCCCGATCGCGGTCTTCGACCCGGAGGGCCGCTTCCTCGCCCTGGTCGAGGAGAAGGGCGGGCACGCCCGTCCGGTGGCCGTCTTCGTCGGCTGACCTGCGGCCTCTTCGCTCCCGCCGCTCCCGGTTCACTCCGCGTGCTCACCCTTTCGGGCGAGCGCACGGAGTGAACCGGTGTCGTGAACGGCGCGCGCAGGGTGGTGCGCCGTCCGCCGGGGGCAGACTCCCCGCGGTGAGTACGGCGGCCGGGCCGGCCGCCGGCTGACCCGGCGGGAGGGGCGGCGCGGATGGCGGGCAGACACCAGCCGGGGGCGACGGCAGGGCCGCGCCCGCCCCGACCCGCGGACGCCCTGGTGGGCGTCCTCGACGGAACGGGCCGGCTCCGCGGCCTCGGCTTCACCGCCGACCCGCAGGGCACCGTGGTCACCGCCCACGAGGTCGCCGCGGGCCCCGGAGCCCTGACCCTCCGACTGCCCGACGGCACCCTCCGGCCGCTCGGCCCGGACGCCGCCGAGCTGCTGCCCGAGCTCGGCCTCGCCCTGCTCCACCCCGCGGCCGACGGCCCGCCCGGGCCGGACCCGGCCAATGCGCCCGCCGCACCCGCCGGGGCCCTTCCGGCGGCTCTCCCGGCCGCCCTCCCGATCGCGCAGGACGCCGACCGGGCCGACGGGCGGCCGCTGGCCCTGCTCCGCCCCACCGCGCCGGACGGGACACCCGCAGCCCCGCACCCCGTCGGCCTGGCCGGCCGCTGCACCGCCGTGCTGGTGCTGCCGGAGGGCCTGCACGCCGTCCCCGGCACCCTCGTCCTCGCCGTACCGCCGCAGGCCGTGCTGCCCGGCACCCCCGTGCTGGACACCACCACCGGCGCCGTCCTCGCCGTCCTCGCCCCGGCCCTGCGCGGCGAGCGCCCCGACACCGTCGCGGCCGCCCCGCTCATCGGCACGGGCCTGCACCGGCTGCTGCGGCGCAACGCCGAGAGCGTCCCCGCGCACGGCACCGCACTCAACCTCGGCGGAGTCCTCCAACTCGCCGCCGCCCAGCTGCACTCCGCCGGCCCCGGCCCGTCCCGGACGGCCGAGCTCGCCGCCGACCGCACCGACCGGGCCGACGGCCTCACCGGCGAGGAACCCGACGACCTGCTCACCGTGCTGGTCGGCGCCCCCGGCAGCGGACGCAGCACCGAACTCGCCGCCCTGGCCGTACGGCGCGGCGCGGGCACCCGCCCGCTGCCCACCCTCCGGCTGCGCGGCGCCGACCTCGCCCCCGGCGACACCTCGCTCGCCGACCCGGTCGCCCGCGCCCTCGCCGGCGCTACTGACCGCCCCGCCGCCCCCGCCCCCGCCGCCGCCCGGGCCGCCCGCCTCTGCGCCGACGCCGCCCGCCCGCTGCTCGTCCTGCTGGACGCCCCCGAGGAGGCCCCCACCGCCCCCTCCCGCGCCTGGTGGGCCGCCACCGCGGCCTGGCTCGCCGAGCACCGCGTCCGGCTGCTCACCGCCTGCCGCCCCGAGACCTGGGACGGCCCCGACACCCCCGTCGGCCGCACCTCCGTCCTGACCCGCGGCCAGGGCACCGAGTTCGACTCGCTG
>NZ_BAAALD010000175.1:0-7448 GCF_039528095.1 Kitasatospora arboriphila | reverse complement strand
GCCCGGGTCCCGCCCCCCCGCCTGCGCCCCGGAGGACCCCCCCGGCGGGGGCGCGCCCCCCGCCCCGGGCAAGGCGCCCCCCGCGCCCTCCGCCGCGGCGGACGGCCCGTCGACCGGCGCGGCCGACCCGGCCGCCTCCGCCCCGGCCGGCAAGGCCACCGGAGCCGCCACCGGCGCCGCGGACGCCGACAACGGCGGGCGCGGTCCGAACTGCAAGGAGTACTTCAAGACCCACAAGGTCGTCCGGGTCCGCACGGTCGACAAGGGCCTCGGCAAGCTGACGGCGGAGGCCGTCGAGGCGAACTGCAGCCCCAACGGCCTCTTCTTCAACCCGGACGAGAAGCCGAAGCCCTACACCGTCGCGCCCGACGCGAAGATCACCGTCTACACGGACGAGAGCCTGCGGACGAAGACGGTCACCGTGCGGGCGGGCACCGCGGGCGACGGCCTGGCGCACGTGAAGACCTGCGCCGAGAGCAACCACGTGACCGACCCGGACAGCCTGCCCAAGGGCTGGTTCTGCTACCAGGACACGTACGAGTACACCGTGGACGCGAAGGGCGCCATCACCTCGCTGAAGGAGACCTGGAGCTCCTGACCGGAGCCGGCGGCCTCCCGGCGGTGGTACACCACCGGGAGCCCGCCGGGACGGGTCACATGCCGTTCTTGCGGACGGCGGTGTACTCCGAGTACTTGGAGAGCGGGACCTCGCGGGAGACGCAGCCGAGGCTGCCGTTGTCCTCGAGGATGACCATCCGGGTGTGCGCCTTGTCCGCCCACCCGCCGAACAGGACGACGTGCTGCTCGCCGTGGGCCTGGTGGACGACCATGGCGTCGCCGGGCAGCATCGAGCTCTTGGAGATGTGGTGGGCGATGCCGCCGCTCTCGCTGATCAGCGGGCCGGTGGTGGTGCCGGGGCCGGGCAGGCCCCACGCCGCGGAGACGAAGCCGGAGCAGTCGACGCGGTAGCCGTTGGTCTCGGCGCCCTGGCTGTAGCCGAGCTTGCGGTTCACCCGCTCCATGGCGCGGTCGACCATGGCCTTCCGCTCGTCGGAGGCGCCGTCGAGGATCGGCTGGTCCTTGGGGCCGACGCCCTGGCCGTTGTGGCGGTGCCAGTGGTCGCTCCAGGAGTCCCAGCCGGAGCCGTTGATGATGTGGGTCTGCCAGTCGCCGCGGCTGCGGTCCTTGATCTTCGGACCGTCGTGGCGGCCGCCGGGGCGGGTGCTGATGCCGCTGCCGTCGCTGCCCGAGTCGTCGGTGCCGCCGTGGTTGCCGCCGCCCCCGGTGTGGCCCCCACCGCCGGTGTGCCCGCCGCCGCCGGTGTGGCCCCCGCCGCCCGTCTGGCCGCCGCCTCCGTGGTTCCCGCCGCCGTTGCCGCCGCCGGTGCCGTCGATGCCGGTGTGCGGGCCCTTGGGCTGCTCCTGGCCCACGTGGGGCTTCTTGAGCGCCTCCTGGATCTTGCGCTCGATCTCCTTGTACTCGGTCAGGACCTGCTTGATCTTCTCGGCGTCCTGGCCGAGCTCCTCGGTGAGCTTCTTCTTGGTCTTCTCCAGGGCGTCGGCCCGGTCGGAGATGTCCTTGACCTTGGAGGCCACCTGGGCGGCGACGGCGAAGAAGTTGGCGACGCCGAGCAGCCCGCCGGCGCTCAGGTCGGTCGCGGCGGCCTTGGCGACGGCGTTCTTGATGGCCCCGACGCGCTGGCTCATCTCCGTCATCTTTGCGTTGATCTTCTGGAAGTCGCTCTGGATCTTCGCCAGCTCCTGCAGCTGGACGCCGAACTGATCGGCCATGGCGCGGTGTCTCCTCGTGCCTGCTGATACGTGCTTGGGACAGGGTGGGTGGTGCGACGGCCGGTCAGAAGGCGTCGGCGAGGCCCTTGATCGCCTTGCCGAGCTCGTCGAGCTCGTCGGCGACGGTGTTGAGCTCCTTCACCCTGCTCTGCGCGTGCGCGACGAAGGCGTCGGAGGCCGGGCCGTGCCAGGTGAGGTGGCTCAGCGCGGTGCTGATCTCCTTGCCGAACGCCTCGACGTCCTTGCCCATCTGCTGCAACTCGGCGGCGTACTTCTCCAGTTCGGCGTCAGGATCGCCGAACATCTCGCCGAGAACCCACTTGGCAATCTTGGTCGGTGCCCAGAACACGTCCTCGACGACGTTGACCGCCGCGCTTCCGAGGTCCTTGACGTCGTCCCACAGTCCCACAGCCGTTCCCCCATGCTTCTCTTGCACTACAGGCTGATAGTCGGTCAAAAGGCTAGCCGACCGGACGGACCCGGTCAGCGGCGGGCGACGGCCAGAACGGCCGCCGCTGGCAGGGCCAGCAGTCCGTCCGCACCGGTGCGGCCGCCGGCGATCCGGTCGTAGTGCTCCTTGACCAGTGCGGCCGTCGCGGCCGGCAGCCCGGTGATCACCAGCCCGAGGTTGGCGATGCCCGAGGCCGGCCCCTGCCAGAACTCCTCGGGGGAGACCCGGTGGGTCCAGGCCAGCTGCCGGCCCTCCGGGTCCTGCCATCCGGCGCCGGCCAGCAGCCCGGCCAGGCCCTCCGGGGTCCGCTCGAAGTCGACCGGCAGGGTCGGAAAGACCGGGCGCCCGACCTCCGCGGCGTCCAGCGCCTCGGTGAACAGGCCCATCGCGGTGTTGCCGGTCGCCGCCCACACCGTGACGGCGACCCGTCCTCCGGGCCGGGTGACCCGCCGCAGCTCGGCCAGCGCGGCCGCGGGGTCCTCCACGTGGTTGATCACGAAGTTGGCCACCACCGCGTCGAAGGAGGCGTCCGGGAAGGGCAGTTCGGGCAGCACGGCGTGCCGGACGTCCGCCCCGGGCACGTTCTCCGCGGCCAGCTCCACCATGCCGGGTTCGGCGTCCACGGCCGTCACCCGGGCGCCGAGCCGCACCGCGGCCGCGGCGGCCGTCCCCGACCCGGTGCCGACGTCCAGCACCGTCGTGCCCGCGCCGACACCGGCCGCGGCCACCAGCTCCGGCACCGCGGCCCCGCAGAGCGCCGCGAAGGTCCGCCCGTACGGGACGGCCTTGCCCGCCCACATCCGTCGCTCGTGCGCGTCGAACTCACCGGCCATCGTCTCCCCCTCGATCGTCACGACTGGCCCGAGCACCCTACTGGCCGCTCGAACGGGCCCGAACGGTTGCCCGATGCGACCCGCGCGCCGCGGTGTGCGCCACCGGGGTGAGGCCGCCGGACGCCGGGCCGCCGGGCCGTTCGCAGATCACGGGCCGGGGCTGTGACACTGGAGGGGCTCGAAAACCGAGGTGCGCCGCCCCGTGCCTCCTTGCGAATCTAGAGGGATGCCCGCAGTGAGTTCTCCCGTAGCCCGGTCCGCCGATGCCTCCACCATCGCGGAGCTGGCCGCCCGGCTGCCCGAGCTGATGCTCCGCGACCAGCAGCGGATCGGCCGGCGGCTGGACGGCGCCCGGCGGGTGCGCAGCCCGGAGGCCCGGCAGAAGATCGCCGACGAGCTGGCCGCCGAGATCGCGAAGGCCGAGCTCCGGGTCGAACAGCGCCGCGGCGCCGTCCCGGAGATCAGCTACCCGCAGGAGCTGCCGGTCAGCCAGAAGAAGGACGAGATCCTGGCGGCGATCCGGGACCACCAGGTGGTGATCGTCGCGGGCGAGACCGGCTCCGGCAAGACCACCCAGATCCCGAAGATCTGCCTGGAGCTGGGCCGCGGGGTGAAGGGCCTGGTCGGCCACACCCAACCGCGCCGGATCGCGGCCCGCACGGTCGCCGAGCGGGTCGCCGAGGAGCTGGCGACGCCGCTGGGCGAGGCGGTCGGCTGGAAGGTGCGCTTCACCGACCAGGTCGGCCAGGACACCCTGGTCAAGCTGATGACCGACGGCATCCTGCTCGCGGAGATCCAGACCGACCGCGAGCTGCGCCAGTACGACACGCTGATCATCGACGAGGCGCACGAGCGCAGCCTCAACATCGACTTCCTGCTCGGCTACCTCAAGCAGCTGCTGCCGCGCCGCCCCGACCTCAAGGTCGTGATCACCTCGGCGACGATCGACCCGGAGCGCTTCGCCGCCCACTTCGGCGACGCCCCGATCGTCGAGGTCTCCGGCCGCACCTACCCGGTCGAGGTGCGCTACCGCCCGATGCTGGAGGAGGGCACCGAGGAGGACGAGGTCGACCGGGACCGCGACCAGGTACAGGCGATCTGCGACGCGGTGGAGGAGCTCCAGGCGGAGGGCCCGGGCGACGTCCTGGTCTTCCTCTCCGGCGAGCGCGAGATCCGCGACACCGCGGACGCGCTGAACCGGATGAAACTGAAGTCCACCGAGGTGCTGCCGCTCTACGCCCGGCTCTCCTCGGCCGAGCAGCACAGGGTCTTCCAGCGGTCGAACAGCCGGCGCGTGGTGCTCGCCACCAACGTCGCCGAGACCTCGCTGACCGTGCCGGGCATCAAGTACGTGGTCGACCCGGGCACCGCCCGGATCTCCCGCTACAGCCACCGCACCAAGGTGCAGCGGCTGCCGATCGAGGCGGTCAGCCAGGCCAGCGCCAACCAGCGCAAGGGCCGCTGCGGCCGCACCTCGGACGGCATCTGCATCCGGCTGTACTCGGAGGAGGACTTCCTCTCCCGGCCGGAGTTCACCGACGCGGAGATCCTCCGCACCAACCTGGCCTCGGTCATCCTGCAGATGACGGCGGCGGGCCTGGGCGACATCGCGGCCTTCCCGTTCCTGGACCCGCCGGACTCGCGGAACATCAAGGACGGCGTCAACCTGCTGCACGAGCTGGGCGCGCTCGACCCGGCGGAGAAGGACCACCGCAAGCGGCTCACCCCGCTCGGCCGCAAGCTGGCCCAGCTGCCGGTGGACCCGCGGATGGCCCGGATGGTGTTGGAGGCGGACCGGCTCGGCTGCGTCCGCGACGTCATGGTGATCGCCGCCGCGCTGTCCATCCAGGACCCGCGCGAGCGGCCCGCCGAGAAGCGCCAGGCCGCCGACGACCGGCACCGCCGGTTCAACTCGGAGACCTCGGACTTCCTCACCTACCTGGCGATGTGGCGCTACGTCAGGGAGCAGCAGAGGGAGCTCTCCTCCTCGGCCTTCCGCCGGATGTGCAAGACGGAGTTCCTGAACTACCTGCGGATACGCGAGTGGCAGGACGTCTACGTCCAGCTGCGGACGGTCGCCAAGCAGCTCGGCGTGACGATCGACGAGCCCCACGAGGACGCCGAGCCGGACGCGGACCGGATCCACCAGGCCCTGCTGTCCGGCCTGCTCTCGCACATCGGCCTGTTCGACGTGGAGAAGCGCGAGTACGGCGGCGCCCGCGGCGCCCGGTTCGCGGTCTTCCCCGGGTCGGGGCTGTTCAAGAAGCCGCCGCGCTGGGTGATGTCCGCCGAGCTGGTGGAGACCTCGCGGCTGTGGGCGCGGATCAACGCGAAGATCGAGCCCGAGTGGGTGGAGCCGCTGGCGGGCCACCTGATCAAGCGGTCGTACAGCGAGCCGCACTGGGAGAAGAAGGCCGGCGCGGTGCTGGCGTACGAGAAGGTGACCCTGTACGGGATGCCGGTCGTCGCCCAGCGCAAGGTGAACTACGGCCGGATCGACCCGGGGCTGTGCCGCGAGCTGTTCATCCGCAACGCCCTGGTCGAGGGCGACTGGGAGACCCACCACCGGTTCTTCGCGGAGAACCGCAAGCTGCTCGGCGAGGTCGAGGAGCTGGAGAACCGGGCCCGCCGCCGGGACATCCTGGTGGACGACCAGACCCTGTTCGACTTCTACGACGCCCGGCTGCCGGAGGAGGTCGTCTCCACCCGGCACTTCGACTCCTGGTGGAAGAAGGCCCGGCACGAGCAGCCGGACCTGCTGAACTTCGAGAAGTCGATGCTCATCAACGAGTCGGCCGACGGCGTCACCGAGGCCGACTACCCGGACCACTGGCACCAGGGCGCGCTGCGCTTCCGGCTGACCTACCAGTTCGAGCCGGGCAGCGACGCGGACGGCGTCACGGTGCACATCCCGCTGCCGGTGCTCAACCAGGTCACCGACGAGGGCTTCGACTGGCAGATCCCGGGTCTGCGGGCCGAGCTGGTCACCGCGTACATCCGCTCGCTGCCGAAGGCGATCCGGCGCAACTTCGTGCCGGCGCCGGACTTCGCGGCGGCCGCGCTGCGGCAGGTGAAGGACCGGCAGGAGCCGCTGCTGCCGACCCTGGAGCGGATCCTGCACCGGATGGGCGGGGTGGTGGTCCCGCCGGAGGCCTGGGACGACGAGCGGGTGCCGGACCACCTCAAGGTCACCTTCCGGGTGGTGGACGGCCGCAAGAAGCTCGCCGAGTCCAAGGACCTGGAGGAGCTGCGCCGGACGCTGCAGCCGAAGCTGTCGGCGACGCTCTCCAGCGCCGCCTCCGGCCGGGGCATCGAGCAGAGCGGGCTGACCGCCTGGCCGGACGGCCTGCCGGTGCTGCAGCGGACCTTCGAGCAACGCACCCGCGGCCACTCGGTGCGGGCCTACCCGGCGCTGGTGGACGAGGGCACCTCGGTGGCGGTGCGGCTGTTCGACACCCCGGAGGCCCAGGAGCAGGCGATGTGGGCGGGCACCCGCCGGCTGCTGGCGCTCCGGGTGAACTCCCCGGCGAAGTCGATCCAGGGCCGGCTGGGCAACCAGGCGAAGCTCGCCCTCTCGTACAACCCGCACGGGTCGATCCCGGCGCTGTTCGAGGACGTGGTCGGAGCGGCGGTCGACCGGCTGATGGAGCTGAACGGCGGCCCGGCCTGGGACGAGGCGGCGTTCACCGCGCTGTTCGACAAGGTCCGGGCGGACCTGTACGACCTGTCGGCGGACACCACGCTGAAGACGGCGACGGCGCTGATCGCCTTCCACCGGGCGTCGACCCGGCTGAAGTCGGTCTCCAGCCCGGTGCTGCTGAACGCGGTGAACGACGTCCGGCTGCACCTGGCCTCGCTGGTGTACCCGGGCTTCGTGACCGACACGGGCTGGCAGCGGCTGCCGGACCTGAAGCGCTATCTGCTGGCGGTGGACCGCCGGCTGGAGGCGCTGCCGGACCACCCGCAGCGGGACACCCAGAACCTGCTGAAGGTGCAGGCCGTCCAGCAGGCGTACGGGGAGCTGCTGGCCCGGGTGCCGGAGGGCCGCCGGCCCTCGCCGGAGGTCCGGGCGATCCGCTGGATGATCGAGGAGCTGCGGGTGAGCTTCTTCGCCCAGGGGCTGGGCACGCCGGCGCCCGTGTCGGAGAAGCGCATCCTCAAGGCGATGGACGCCGCGGCGGCCACCCTCTGACCGCGGCGGGCCCCGTCCGGGAGGTGCCGGACGGGGCCCGCTGCGGCCGGTTCGACCTGGGGCCCCGCCATGCAGTACGATCTGTCTTGTTCGCGAGCGAGAGCAGACGAACGGATCAGAAATCTCTGGTCCCGTGGAGCAGTTGGTTAGCTCGCCACCCTGTCAAGGTGGAGGTCGCGGGT
>NZ_BAAALD010000174.1:0-7716 GCF_039528095.1 Kitasatospora arboriphila | reverse complement strand
GGACCGGACGGCCGGACCGGACCGCCCCGGCCCGGCGGTCGCCGGCGCGGAGCCGGTCGAGCCGCCCGGTCCGACGCCCGGCCCCGGCCCGGACACCCCGGAACCCGCCGCCGACGGGCTGCCCGCCCGCGGACTCGCCGCCCGCTACCACCTCGCCGCGGCCGCGCTGGCCTCCGCCGGCAACACCGAGGACCTCGCCCGGCTGCTGCACGACACCGCCCTGGCCCCGCTCGGCGTCACCGCCGCCGTCCTCGCCCTCCTCGAACCCGACGGCGCCCTGCGCCTGGTCGGCAGCCACGGAGTCTCCGCGCACCGGCTCAGCCAGTGGCAGCGGATCCCGCCGATGACCGCCCTGCCGCTCACCGAGGCCGCCCAGTCGGGCGCCGCCGTCTGGGTCGCCACCCGCAGGGACTTCGCGGCCCGCTACCCCGACGTCCCCGGCGAGGACCTCGTCCCCGGACGCACGGTGTGCGCGCTGCCGCTGCGCACCGGCGGCCGGGTGATCGGCGCGATGAAGCTCGGCTGGGCCGAGGAGTACCGGCCCGATCCGGACATCGAGCGGTACCTCGCCGCGGTGGCCGCGCTCTGCGCCGCCGAACTGGAGCGGGTCGGCGCGGGCGGCACCGCCGGGCCCGGCCGGGCCGCGCCGGTCGCCGAGCCGTGGTTCCGGGCCGTGCTGGACGCGCTGCTCGACCCGGTGCTGATCCTCGGCGCCGTCCGCGACACCGGCGGCGGCGTCACCGACCTGCGGGTCGAGCACGCCAACGCGGCCACCGTCGACCTGGCCGGCCGCACCCCCGGCGACATGGTGGGCCGCCGGCTCACCGAGCTGTACCCGGGCATGGTCGCCTCCGGCACCTTCGGCCGGCTGCTGGAGGTCGCCGCCACCGGCGTCCCCTACGAGGGCGGTGCCGAACGCTTCGAGGAGGTCGTCGGCGGCGCCGTCCGGGCCTCCGCGATGACCCTGCACGCCACGCCGTTCCTGGACGGCGTACTGGTCAGCTGGCGCGCCCACGACGAGCGGGACCGGCGGGAGACCCAGCTCGCCCAGGCCCAGCGGCTCGCCCGGCTCGGCACCTGGAGCTGGGAGCCGGGCAGCACCCGGCTCACCTGCTCGCCCGAGGTCCCCCGGCTGCTCGGCCTGCCCGACGACGGCAGCGGCGGGATCGGCCTCGCCCAGGCCCTGGCCGCCGTCGCACCGGGCGACCGCGAGGAGGTCCGCTCCGCCGCCGCCGGACTGCTCGCCGGGGCCGCCGACACCACGCTGGAGTTCCGGGTCGGCCGGGAGGCGGAGGCGCGCAGCCTGCGGGTGCTCGCCACCGCCGGCCCCGGCCTCGACCGCTCCACCGCCGTCGCCGTCCGCGGCGTGGTGCAGGACGTCACCGGCCGGCGCCGCGCCGAGCAGGCCCTCGCCGGCACCCGGACCCGGCTCGCCGAGCAGCGCCGCCGCGCCGACACCGAGCACCGGGCCGTCGTCGCCCTGCAGCGCGCCCTGATGGACGCCCCGGCCGGCCCGCCCACCCCCGGACTGCGCACCGCCGCCCGCTACCTGCCCGCCGGGCGGGGCAACAAGGTCGGCGGCGACTGGTGGGACGTCCTCGCCCTCCCCGACGGCACCGTGCTCGTCGTGGTCGGCGACGTCTCCGGCCACGGCCTGCCCGCCGCCGCCGGCATGGCCAACCTGCGGCACGCCCTGCGCGGCCTCGCCTACACCGGCGCACCGCCCGAGGAACTGCTCGCCCGGCTCAACCGGATGCTCTGCCACGAACGCGGCAACTACACCGCCACCGCCGTCTGCGGCCGCCTCGACCCGGCCGCCCGCACCCTCGACTGGGCCCGGGCCGGCCACCTGCCGCCCGTCGTCACCCGCGGCGGCGGCGAGGCCCGGCTGCTGGAGATGCCCGACGGCATGCTCCTCGGCGCGGTGCCCGGCGCCCGCTACCGCCCCGCCCGGCTGCGCCTCGAACCCGGCGACACCCTGCTGCTCTACACCGACGGCCTGGTCGAGCGCCGCGGCGGCGACCTCGGCCGGGGCGTGCACCGCCTGGTCGAGGCACTGCGCGACTACCGCGCCGACGACATCGAGGGCTGCCTCGACCACGTGCTGCGCCGCCTCGGCGCCCCCAACCCGCTCGACGACACCTGCCTGGTCGGACTGCGCCTGGCCTGACCGGGGCCGCTGGCGCGGCGCCGCCGGAGCGCTGCCGGGGACGGCGGCCCGCGCCGACCTATGGTGGAGGTGAGCACCCCCTCGTACGGGAGGAGCCGGCGATGGACGCCGACACTGCGGCGCACGGCGGACCCGCGGGCGCCGACCAGCTGACCGTCTCCGTGGACCGGTCGGCCGGCCGCTGGGTGCTGGCGCCGGCCGGCGAGCTCGACCACGACAGCGCCGAGCCGTTCCGGGAGGCCCTCGACGGGGCGCTCCGCGACCCCCCCGACCTGGTCGTGGTGGACTGCTCCGGCCTGTTGTTCTGCGACTCCACCGGGCTGAACCTGCTGCTGCGCGCCCGGCTGTCGGCCCAGGCGGACGGTGGCGAGGTGGTGCTCGCCGCCCCCACCGCGATGGTGCGGCGGATGCTGGAGATCACCGGCGCCGGCGAGATCTTCCGGGTGGTCGACAGCACCGCCGAGGCGGGGCCCGGACCGGGCGGCGGCGGATGACCGGGCCCTTGGGGCCGGCCGGGCAGGTGCGGCGGCTGGCCCTGTACGAGTCCCGCGGCGCGGTGCAGCACTGCCGGGACTTCACCCGCGAGGCCCTGCACGACTGGGGCTGGCTGCCCGCGGTCGACGGCGAACGCCTGGCGGTGGCCGAGGACGTGCTGCTGATGGTGAGCGAACTGGTCACCAACGCCTGCCTGCACGCCGGCGGGCCGCGCGAACTCGTCCTGCAGCGCACCGGCGGCGGACTGCGGGTCGAGGTGTCCGACGACAGCGTCGACCTGCCCGTGCTGCAGACCGACCGCCCGCGGTCCTCGCCCGGCGGGCACGGACTGCGGGTGGTGGACCGGCTGGCCGCGTCCTGGGGCAGCGTGCCGCGCCCGCCCGGCAAGACCGTGTGGCTGGAGGTCGAGCAACCGGTGGACGACCGCTGAGCGCACCCGCCCGCCGCCCGCGGCGGACGGCGCCCCGGAGGCGGAGCGCCCGGCCCGCCGGCGGTGGCAGAGTGGACGTGGAAGACACCCGTCCGGACGTGCCGCACCGTGCCGAGGACGACGATGAACCGACCGATCCCGCCCGAACACCACGGCCCCGGCGGACCCGACCGGTCCGCGGGCCGGTTCCTGCGCTCCGCCGGGCCCGACCCCGCGCAGGCCCCCGGGCCGCTGCCGGAGGACGACCTGCGCCGGCTGCTCGCCGGGCTGACGGCCGTCCGCGACGGCGACTTCGGGACCCGTCTGCCGGACGGCGGCCCCGGGCTGCTCGGCGAGATCGCCGAGGTCTTCAACGGCATGGCCGACCAGCTGTCCCGGGTGACCGCCGAGGTGACCCGGGTCGCCCGCGAGGTCGGCAGCGAGGGCCGGCTCGGCGGCCAGGCCGAGGTCGAGGGCGTCTCCGGCACCTGGCGCGAGCTGACCGACTCGGTGAACGCCATGGCCGGCAACCTGACCGGCCAGGTCCGCAACATCGCCCAGGTCACCACCGCCGTCGCGGAGGGCGATCTGACGCAGAAGATCGAGGTGGCGGCGCGCGGGGAGATCCTGGAGCTCAAGGACACGGTGAACACGATGGTCGACCGGCTGTCGGCGTTCGCCGGGGAGGTGACCCGGGTGGCGCGCGAGGTCGGCACGGAGGGCCGGCTCGGCGGTCAGGCGGACGTCCGCGACGTGTCCGGGACCTGGCGGGACCTCACCGACTCGGTCAACTCGATGGCCGGCAACCTCACCGCCCAGGTCCGCTCGATCGCCCAGGTCGCCACCGCCGTCGCGGAGGGCGATCTGACGCAGAAGATCGAGGTGGCGGCGCGCGGGGAGATCCTGGAGCTCAAGGACACGGTGAACACGATGGTCGACCGGCTGTCGGCGTTCGCCGGGGAGGTGACCCGGGTGGCGCGCGAGGTCGGCACGGAGGGCCGGCTCGGCGGTCAGGCGGACGTCCGCGACGTGTCCGGGACCTGGCGGGACCTCACCGACTCGGTCAACTCGATGGCCGGCAACCTCACCGCCCAGGTCCGCTCGATCGCCGAGGTGACGACGGCGGTCGCCCGCGGCGACCTCGGCCAGAAGATCCGGGTCGACGCGCGCGGCGAGATCCTGGAGCTGAAGGAGACCATCAACACGATGGTCGACCAGCTCTCCGCCTTCGCGGACGAGGTGACCCGGGTCGCCCGGGAGGTCGGCACCGAGGGCAACCTCGGCGGCCAGGCCACCGTCCGCGGAGCCTCCGGCACCTGGAAGGACCTCACCGACAACGTCAACGTGATGGCGTCCAACCTGACCGGGCAGGTCCGCTCGATCGCCCAGGTCGCGACCGCCGTCGCCCGCGGCGACCTCAGCCAGAAGATCACCGTCGAGGCGAAGGGCGAGGTCGCCGCGCTCGCCGGCGTGATCAACACCATGGTGGACACGCTCTCCGCGTTCGCCGGGGAGGTGACCCGGGTGGCGCGCGAGGTCGGCACCGAGGGCATCCTCGGCGGCCAGGCCACCGTGCCCAGCGTCGCCGGCACCTGGAAGGACCTCACCGACAACGTCAACTTCATGGCGCACAACCTGACCAGCCAGGTCCGCAACATCGCCCAGGTCACCACGGCCGTCGCCCGCGGCGAACTCAACCGCAAGATCGACGTCGACGCCCGCGGCGAGATCCTGGAGCTCAAGACCACCATCAACACCATGGTCGACCAGCTGTCCTCGTTCGCCGCCGAGGTCACCCGGGTCGCCCGCGAGGTCGGCAGCGAGGGCCGGCTCGGCGGCCAGGCCGAGGTCGAGGGCGTCTCCGGCACCTGGAAGCGCCTCACCGAGAACGTCAACGAACTGGCCGGCAACCTCACCCGGCAGGTCCGGGCCATCGCCGAGGTCACCGGCGCCGTCGCCGAGGGCGACCTCACCCGGTCCATCACCGTCGACGCCTCCGGCGAGGTCGCCGACCTCAAGGACAACATCAACACCATGGTCGAGTCGCTGCGCGAGACCACCCGCGCCAACCAGGAACAGGACTGGCTGAAGACCAACCTCGCCCGGCTCACCGCCCTCGTCCAGGGCCACCGCGACCTCACCGTCGTCGCCGACCTCATCATGAACGAGCTCACCCCGCTGGTCGGCGCCCAGTACGGCACCTTCTACCTCGCCGAGGACACCCCCGACGGCACCGTACTCGCCCTGGTCAGCAGCTACGGACGACCCGCCGGGGACAGCCCGCCCCGGCTGCGGCCCGGCGAGTCGCTGGTCGGCCAGGCCGCCCTGACCCGGCGTCCGCTCGCCGTCACCGACCTCCCCGACGGCTACACCGCCGTCTCCTCCAGCCTCGGCGCCGCCCCGCCGCGCGCCCTCGTCGTCCTGCCGGTCACCGTCGAGGACCAACTGCTCGGCGTCCTCGAGATCGCCTCCCTGCACCCCTTCACCGCGGTGCACCGCGACTTCCTCGACCGGTTCACCGAAGCGCTCGGCGCCAACCTCAGCATGCTGCTCGCCAACGCCCGCACCGACGAACTCCTGGAGGAGTCCCAGCGGCTCACCGCCGAACTGCGCGCCCGCTCCGAGGAACTCCAGAACGGCCAGCAGGAACTGCGCGACTCCAACGCCGAACTCGAGGAGAAGGCCGACCTGCTGGCCGCCCAGAACCGCGACATCGAGACCAAGAACCTGGAGATCGAGCAGGCCCGCCGGGAACTGGAGGAACGCGCCCGGCAGCTCGCCCGCACCTCCATGTACAAGTCCGAGTTCCTCGCCAACATGAGCCACGAGCTGCGCACCCCGCTCAACAGCCTGCTCATCCTCGCCCAGCTGCTCTCCCAGAACCCGAACGGCAACCTGACGGCCAAACAGGTCGAGTACGCCGAGATCATCCACTCCGCCGGCTCCGACCTGCTGCAGCTCATCAACGACATCCTCGACCTCTCCAAGGTCGAGGCCGGCAAGATGGACATCCACGTCGAGCGCTTCCCGCTGCGCGAACTCCTCGAGTACGTCGAGTCGACCTTCCGGCCGCTCGCCGGGCAGAAGCGGCTGCACTTCACCGTCGTCACCGCACCCGGCCTGCCGGACACCCTGCACACCGACCAGGCACGGCTGCGGCAGGTCCTGCGCAACCTGCTCTCCAACGCCGTCAAGTTCACCGACCGCGGCCGGGTGGAGCTGCGGATCGAACCCTCCGGCCCGGAGGAGAGCACCGCCGACGGCTCGGTGCCGCCCGGCAGCCTCGCCTTCCGGGTCACCGACACCGGCATCGGCATCGCCGAGCAGCACCTGGAGTCCATCTTCGGCGCCTTCCAGCAGGCGGACGGCACCACCAGCCGCCGCTACGGCGGCACCGGCCTCGGACTGTCCATCAGCCGCGAACTCGCCCACCTGCTCGGCGGCACCATCACCTCCCGCAGCACCCTCGGCGAAGGCAGCTGCTTCACCCTGCACCTGCCCGGCGCCGTACTCGGGGAGTCCGCCGAGAGCGCCCCGCCGCGCCCGGCCCGGCTGCTCGTCGTCGAGGCAGACCCGTCCGGCCTGCTCACCGCCGTCGCGACCAGCGCCACCGCCCGCCGCGACCCGCCCGCCGAGATCCGCACCGTCGGCGACGCCGAAGAACTGCGCGCCGCGCTCGACCGGGGCCCGTGGCACTGCGCCGTCGTCGACCTCGACCTGCCCGGCGAGCGGCTGCGACCCGTCCTCGACGCCCTGCGCGCGGCCGGGCCCGCGGTGATCGGCCACTTTGAACGGTCCCCCGACCCGGACCGGCCCGACCGGCCGGACACCCCCGACCTGCCGACGGCCGCCGGCCTCGACGACCTGCGCGAGAGGATCAGGACGGCGACGGCCCCGCCCGAGGAGGCGCCCGCCGCCCCGCCTGCCCCGCCCGCCCCGGCGCCCGTGCACCGCGCCCGGCTGGCCGGCCGCACCGTCCTGATCGTCGACGACGACACCCGGAACGTCTTCGCCGTCACCGGCATGCTCGAACTGCACGGAGCGCGCGTCCTGCACGCCGAGAACGGCCGGACCGGCCTCGACGTACTGCGCGGCCACCCCGAGACCGACATCGTCCTGATGGACGTGATGATGCCGGAGATGGACGGCGACACCGCGACCGCGGAGATCCGCGGACAGGGCGGCACCGCGGACGTCCCGATCATCGCCCTCACCGCCAAGGCGATGCCCGGCGACCGGGCCCGCAGCCTCGCGGCCGGCGCCAACGACTACATCACCAAGCCCGTCGACACCGACCACCTGCTCGCCCGGATCATCCACTGGCTGGACGGCTGACCGCCGTGGACCGGACCGGCCCGGCCGACACCGGGGCGCCCCGCGACCGCGCGTCCCCCGCGGCCGACCGGCTCGCCCTCGCCCTGCGGCGGCTGGAGGCCGAACGCGACGTGCTCCGCGACCGGCTCGCCACCCGCCCGCTCGTCGACATCGCCACCGGCATGCTCGCCGAACGGCTGCACTGCCCGCCCGCCGACGCCGCCGCCCAGCTCGACGCCCTCCCCGCCGAGGCCGGCGTGCCCGCCGACCGGCTCGCCGCCGACCTCGCCGGCGAGACCGCCGCCGCCGGCCCCGACCTCGGCGAGAG
>NZ_BAAALD010000173.1:0-7805 GCF_039528095.1 Kitasatospora arboriphila | reverse complement strand
GGATCACCCTCGCCGCATGAAACTCCGGTGTCCACGTCCCGGGGGAAGGCTCAGTTCCCAGTTGGTGCGGTGGGAGTGACACCGTTCGTCCCGGTGTCCGCAAATCCGTTCGCCTGCACGCGTATGGCTGCCTACCCTGCCAATCATGAGCTTCGTATACGGGATCAGGCCTGAGCAGGCCCAAGATCATCCGGAAGTACGCCGCGTACATGCACTCGCCTTCGGCAATCCGGAACGCGTCCCCGGTCTGGTGGACGCGCTTCGTGACGCGCCGGGAGCAATCGAGCCGATTTCGCTCGTCGCGACACGGCATGATCAGGTTGTCGGGCACGTCATGCTCAGCGCCTGCCGCCTGGATGCCCAGCCCCAACTGGTCGATGTCGTCAGCCTGTCACCCCTGGGCGTCCACCCGGACCACCAGCTCCACGGCGTCGGCACCCAGCTGATCAAGGCAGCCCTGAAAGCAGCTGACGACCGCGGAGTGCCGCTGGTCTTCTTGGAGGGCTCGCCGACGTACTACGGGACGCGTGGTTTCCAGCGGGCCAGCTCGTGTGGGTTCCGTTCACCCTCGCTGCGCATTCCGGATCTGGGGTTCCAGGTCGCGAAGCTGTCGTCGTACGAGCCCTGGATGACCGGCACATTCGTCTACTCCGAGGCATTCTGGGCAAACGACTGCGTAGGACTACGCGACCCCGAGCGCTTCGCGCGGATCGCCACCCAGGTCTGAGAAACCGCTATACCGATCACGAGGCGTGTCGATCGAACGGGAGTCCCGATCGGGTGACTGCGGCGGGTGCCGCGCATGAACGCAGGGCCTCCTGGTAGCCCAAAGGGTGTCTACGCCAACAAGCTGCCCAGGAGGCCCTGTTGCCGCATTTCTACGACATCGCGGGAGTTGGGTCCACTTCGGCCACTCCTCCGTGTGACTGCCTGGCTCACCGGTTCGGGAACGCCGGTGATCATGGGGTGCGCGAGCGCCGCTACCCGTCGGACATGTCCGACGCGGAGTGGGCGGTGGTGCGGCCGCTGCTGCCGGTGCCGGGCTGGTTGCGGGGCCGTGGTGGGCAGCTGGAGGTCTACTGCCACCGCGCGATACTGGACGCGATCCGCTACCTCGTCGACAACGGAACGAAGTGGCGGGCCATCCCGGCCGACTTCCCACCGTGGGACCGGGTCTACGCCTGCTTCCGCCGCTGGCGCGACCACGGTCTGGTCCGTGAGTTCCACGACCGGCTCCGCCGCAGGGTCCGCGAGCAGGCCGGGCGGGACCCGGAGCCGAGCGCGGGCGTGATCGACTCGCAGTCCGTCAAGGCGGACGCTGTCGTCGGCCACGACAGCCGCGGCTTCGACGGCGGCAAGCTGCTCAACGGACGCAAACGGCACGTCGTGGTCGACACGCTCGGCCTGCTGCTGGGGGTGCTGGTCACCTCGGCGGACATCGGCGACCGCGCCGCCGCCCATGCTCTGCTCGCCCGAGTCGCCGCCGCGCACCACCGGCTGGCCCTGGTCTGGGCCGACGGCGGCTACACCGGCAGCCTCGTCGAGTACTGCCTCGCCGCCCTCGCCCTGGTCCTCGCCATCGTCAAGCGCAGTGACGACGTGCGCGGCTTCGTCGTGCTGCCCAAGCGGTGGATCGTGAAGCGGTTCATCGCCCACCTGATGCGAAGCCGCCGGCTGGTGCGGGACTTCGAGCGATCCACCGGCAGTGCGGAGGCGGTGGTCTACTGGTCGGCGACGATGCTCATGACCCGGCGCCTTGCCCAGCCACGGCCTTCGCGAGTGTGAACCGGCCCGGCACCGGCTCGGCCAGCCACCCCCGCGCTGTCAGCCGCTTCGCCTTCGACCGCAGTGCCTCGATCTTCGCAGGCACCGGGTCCAGGCCGAAGCAGCCGGCCATCTCCTGGCAGGTCAGCGGCCCCTGACCGAGACGGCCCCGGTCCGCGAGAACCTGCACGATGCGCTGGTAGTCCGCCGACAGTGCCGACCGGGCCAGGCCCGCCCCCCACATCGGCACCACCGACTTCGGCTTCGCCACCTCCCAAGACGCAGGCAGCGCGGGCGGTCCACCGCGATCCGACGGCTCCTCGGCGACGTCCGTGCCGACCGCGTCGCCTTCGCCGAGGTCGACGAGCCGACCCACGGCAGGCTCGGCCGTATCCTCGTCGACCTCGACCTCGAATTCGTCCTGACCAGCGAGCGCCTGATGGGCACCTGGCCCGACGTGCCCGCACTCCAGATCTACGAGCGCCTGCGCGACCCGCGCGTACGCGGTGTCGCCACGCTGCACTACACCTGGAACGGACGCAACCGCCGTCTGGTGACCGTGTGACGCTTCCGCCGCAGACCCGCGAGTTCCTGGCCCGGCCGGACCATGCTGGGCGTTTTCAACACTGAGCGCATCTGTGCCGTCGTGTCGTTGCACCGGCTGGCCGAGCTGGACGTCGGCACGGTGCTCTTCGGGCACGGCGATCCCCACACTCACGGCGTGGCGGCCGTCCTCCGGCGCGCAGCCGAGGCGACGACGTGACCGAAGTCGCCGCCTTGGTGCTGCGTGGGTGAGAACCGATTCTGGCCCAACTCCTGCGGAGCGGTGACTCTCCGCGTCGCCGCTACGCCCACTGCACGCCGTGCTCGGCGGGCTGTGCCGGCCGCCCTGGCGTCGGTTTGGCGTGCCTCGCCTTCGTGTTGTCGAGGAATGCGCCTGGCCTCACCTCTGCGACTTGCGCGTTTTCCTTCCCGTCAGTGCCAGCCGCCACGACCTCGACTGCTCGCGATGCGGGGCGCGGGGCCCGTACGTGACCCCTCCCGCTCGACGAACTGGGCCGGTGCCGCCGGACCCTGCTGGAACCGGTCCGCGCGGGACGTTTTCGGCTTCGCCTCCGCCGTGGTCTCCGCCTCCGCTGCGGTTTTCGCCGCCGCCGGCTCCGGGTGCGGCAAGTTCTGCTGGTCCGCCTCCGGACCGGGCCGGCCGTCGTGCTGCGCCACGACTTGGCAGCCGAGCTGCTCACCCTCGAGCACCGTTTCCTCGGGCAGCTGTGCTCACTTGATCGGCCGTCAACCTCAGGGATTGCCGCGTCAGTTCGGTGCGGCAGTGCCGCTGCGGAACGGGTTCGGAGGGTTCGACGGCCGAGCCGATGTGCACCGGCCGGCTGCCGTCCGTCTGACGCATCCATCGCGGGGCGGGCCCCGGTTGTCACGAACGGTGTCCGTCCGGATGAGGGCCACTCGCAACAAAAAGAACAGCGGTTCTGCTAGTGTCGCCCGCAAGGAGAACAGTGATTCTTTTTGTGGGAGGTCTGGTGCCTCGGCTCACCGACGCGCGCAAGGAACTCCGGCGTACTCAGATCGCCGAGGCCGCCGTGCGCTGCTTCAGTCGCAACGGCCTGGAGCGGACCTCGATCGCCGACATCAGTGCCGAGTCGGGCCTGTCGACCGGCTCGATCTACGCGCACTACCGCAACAAGGCCGACCTGGTCCGCGCCGCCGCGCGCGAGATGCTCCACCGGCGGGCCGACACCATCGGCGGGTACGCCGCGGCCGACGTCCCGCCCGGCCCCGACGAGCTGCTCGCCCGGTTGACTGCCGCGATCGATCCCGTCCACGCCCGGGTCGGCGTGCAGACCTGGAGCGAGGCGACCACCGACCCGGCCGTCCGCGACATCGTCGTCGACGCGACCGACCGGATGCGCGCGATGCTGCACGACTGCGTCACGGCCTGGCTGGTGAAGGTCGAGAACCACGAACCGGCCCCGGCTCGGGAGCGCGCCGCCGCGATCGCCCACCGAATCATGGCGCTCTACCAGGCCGAACTGCTCTACACCGCCCTGCGGACACCGACCGGGGAGTCTCAATGATTGAGTCAAGCCGTCTGCGCGACCGGAGCGGAGGTGAAGACCCGGTTGTCGCGCAGGAGTGGCCACAGGACGCTGACGCGGCGGCGGGCCAGGGCGATGACCGCCTGGAGGTGCTTGCAGCCTTCGGCGCGCTTCTTGAGGTAGAAGTCCCGGTTGGGGCCGTCCTTGATGATGCTGCTCTGCGCGGGCAGGTAGAACACCCGTCGCGGGCGGCGGCTGTAGCGTTTGGGCCGGTGCAGGTTGCCGGTGCGTCGTCCGGAATCGCGGGGAACGGGCACGAGCCCGGCCGCCGAGGCGAGGTGGCCGGCGTAGGCCGTCAGGTCGCCGGCCGCGACGACGAGCTCGGCGCCGAGTATCGGGCCGACGCCGGGCAGGGACTCGATGATCTCGGCCTGCGGGTGGGCGTGGAAGGCGTCGCGGATCTGCTTGTCGATCCGCTTGAGTCGGTCGTCCAGGGCCAGGATCCGCACGGCCAGGTCGGCGACGATCGCGGCGGCAACATCCTCCCCGGGCAGCACGGTGCGCTGGGCGTCGGCGGCCTCCAGCGCGGTGTCCGCGACCGCGTCGGCGCCGCGGACGCTCCGGTTGGCCAGCCAGGCCGCCAGGCGAGCCCGGCCGCGGCGGCGGAGCGCGGCCGGGGTCTGGTAGCCGGTCAGCCGCACCAGCGCGCCCTTGTGCGCGGAGTAGTCGAAGGCCCGCTCCAGGGCGGGGAAGATGCCGGTCAGCACGTCGCGGAGCCGGTTGATCATCCGCACGCGGTCAGCGATCAGGTCCGAGCGGTGCGCGGTCGGCAGTGCAAGGTCGGCCGCCAGCTGGGCGGGCACCTCGATCGCGGTGAAGTCCCGTCGCTGGCGGGCGGTTTCGGCGATGACGTAGGCGTCGCGGGCGTCGGTCTTCGCCTCGCCCCGGTAGGCGCCGGCCATGCGGTTGACAGTCCGGCCGGGCACGTAGACGGCACGCTGGCCGTGGGCCGCGAGCAGGGCCGGCAGCAGGGCCGAGGACGTGCCGGAGATGTCCACCGCCCAGTGCACTTCGTCGGCCAGCTCCAGGATCTCCCCGAGCGCGGTCAGGATCGCCGTCTCGTCGTTGCCGACCTTCTTCGACCACAGCGTGGTGCCGGCCTCGTCGACCACGGCCGCCCAGTGGTGCCCCTTGCCTGCGTCATCTCCCGCCCAGAGCGGGCACTTCGCTCACTCACTCGCCCCTCCTCGGTCCCACGATCCCCTTGGCCCGAGGAACACCCCGCCGTCGTCTCCGTAAACAGCGACCGCACACAGCGCGCATATCTCAATCAGCAGCCAGGGCGCCCCGGAGAACCGGACGGCCACTCCTCGGGAGCCGCGGTCGGCAAGACCACATCAGCCACATCCGGCCCTCCCGGGCCGTCTAACACCTTACGGAGACGACATGACCGCCCTGACCGCTCCGTTAGCCGCCCGCACCGTTCTCCGGACCGGATACGGTGCACTGCAGCTCGAGCGCCTGCACGACCGCCGCGACGAGGCCCTCGCCCTGCTGCGCCGCGCGGTCGAGCTGGGCGTCGACCACGTGGACACCGCCGAGTTCTACGGCTTCGGTTTCGCCAACGATGTGATCCGCGAGGCGCTGCGCCCCGAGGACGACGTCCTGGTGGTCACGAAGGTGGGGGCCGATCCCGACCCCGGCGGGCGCCTGCCGCTGCGTCTGGCGCAGCGGCCCGAGCAGCTGCGCGCCAGCGTCGAGGACAACCTGCGCAGCCTGGGCGTCGACCGGCTCGCGGTCGTCAACCTGCGCCGCCTGGACACCGGCCCGGGGTTGCGCCCCGAGGGGGACCAGGTCGTCGACCTCGACGATCAGCTCGCGGTGATGACCGCCCTGCGCGAGGAGGGCAAGATCGGCGCGATCGGTCTGAGCAGCGTCACCCTCGAGGGCCTGCGCCGCGCCCTGCCCGCCGGCGTCGTCTGCGTCCAGAACGCCTACAGCCTCGTCTCCCGCGACGACGAGGATCTGCTGCGGCTGTGCGTGGCCGAGGGCATCGCCTGGGTGCCGTTCTTCCCCCTCGGCGGGGCTTTTTCCGGCCTGCCCGGCGTGACCGACGAGCCGGCGGTGCACGCCGTGGCCCGGTCGCTGGGCGTCACGCCCTCCCAGGTCGGCCTCGCCTGGCTGCTGCACCACGCCCCGAACGTGCTGCTCATCCCCGGCACCGCTGATCCCGCCCACCTGGAGGCGAACGTCGCGGTCGGCGGGATCACCCTCGACGCCGCGATGCTCGCCACCCTCGACGGCATCCGGTCCCGCTCCAGCAACGTCCCCATCGGCTGACCGGTACCGGCGCGGCCCGGGCGCCCCCGCGCGCCCCACCCCTTCCGGGCGGCATGACGAAGCGTCAGGCCGCGCCGGGAAGTCACCCTTCCACCAGGCTCCAAGGACGGATCATGAAAGCCATCGTCTACCGCGACACCGGTGCCCCCGACGTTCTCCGGTTCGTCAACCGCGACCTGCCCGAGCCCGGTCCCGGCGAGGTTCGCATCCGGGTCGCCGTGTCCGGTGTCAACCCGACCGACTGGCAGGCGCGCTCCGGCGTCGGCCACCCCAAGCAGTACCCCGAGGTCACCCCGCACCTCGACGGCGCCGGCACGATCGACGCCGTCGGCGAGGGCGTCGACCGGAGCCGGGTCGGTCAGCGGGTCTGGCTGTTCATGGCCGCCGCCGGGCGGCCCACCGGCACCGCCGCCGAGTTCACCGTCGTGCCGGCCGAACAGGCCGTTTTGCTGCCCGACGAAGCCGGCTTCGACGTCGGCGCCGCACTCGGCGTCCCCGCGCTGACCGCGCACCGCGCGCTCACCGTCGCCGAGGACGGGCCGCGTCGGCTGCACCCCGGGGCGCTGGACGGGAAGGTGGT
This sequence comes from Kitasatospora arboriphila, assembly GCF_039528095.1. Taxonomy (NCBI): domain Bacteria; kingdom Bacillati; phylum Actinomycetota; class Actinomycetes; order Kitasatosporales; family Streptomycetaceae; genus Kitasatospora; species Kitasatospora arboriphila. The sequence continues at coordinate 1,070 of NZ_BAAALD010000173.1, read as the reverse complement.
GCTCGCCGCGGGTGGCGCCGGAGCGGTCGGGCACGCGGTGATCCAGCTCGCCCGATGGGCCGGCGCCACCGTGATCGGTACGGTCAGCAGCCCGGAGAAGGCCCGGCTGGCCACCGCCGCCGGAGCCCACCACGTGATCAACTACCGCGAGGGCGACCCGGCCGCCGCGATCCGCACGATCACCCCGGACGGTGTCGACATCATCGCCGAGGTGGCGATCGGCGCGAACCTCGCCCTGGACCTCGCGGTACTGCGGACGCGCGGCACGATCTCGACCTACGCCAACGACGGCGGCAAGCCGGTCGAACTGGACGTACTGCAGAACATGGTGCTCAACGCGCGTTTCCAGTTCCTGATCCTCTACACGGCCGGTCCGGAGGCACGCGCCGCGGCCGCCCAGGACGTCGCCGCCGCAGTGCGCGACGGCGCGCTGCCCGTCGGTGAGGAGCACGGGCTGCCGTTGACCCGCTTTCCCTTGGAGCGCACCGCCGACGCGCACCGGGCGGTCGAGAGCCGCACGGTCGGTAAAGTTTTGGTGGACGTCACGGCCTGACGTCCGGCCACCCACGGCGCGCCCGCCGCGGCCGCCCTGCTGGGGCGCTCCAGGGGATACGGTTCTCCGGCCGCCCGCCGCTGCGCCCGGGGTGGCCGGTTCGCGTGGGCCGGCCGGAGGCGGGGTGGCCCGTGGGGGTGCTGCCCGTGGCCGGGGTGTCCTCGCCGGGATGGTTCCGGGCCCGGAGGAAGGCGATGACGACAGCGACCACGAGGACGGCAAGGACGAAGCAGCCCAGGGTGCCTTGCCGGTTCCGTCGTTGACGTCATCCACTGGGCCCCGGGCGTCGAGTCTGACGTGGATCCGAACGCGGCCGTCAGGGAGGAGAGGGCAAGAGCGCAAACGGGCGGTACCACCCCACAGCCGCATGACCGGCCGGCTGGTGCGCTCGTCCCGGGACGCTTTTGGCCCGTTGCTCCGGTCGCCTGCCGCTGCGTCCGATGCCGGCGGTTGTGGTGTGGCCGGCTGGTCTCAGTACGGCGACGTCTTCCGCTTCATGGACCTGTGCAAGGACGGC
>NZ_BAAALD010000172.1:0-8087 GCF_039528095.1 Kitasatospora arboriphila | reverse complement strand
GGCCGCGGGGGGGGGGGGGGGGGGGCGCCGCCGGCGAGCGCGACCACGGCGGCCGGGCCGAGCCCGCCGGCCGCGGCGGGCGCCATCAGCAGTCCGGCGCCCAGGCCGTAGCCCGCCCGGGCCACCGGGCCCGTGGACGGCGCGGCCAGGGTGAGCCAGCCGACCGCGAGCAGCTCCGCGGGGACGGCCGCGACCAGGCCGACCACCTGGGACAGCCAGGGCACCGCGGCCAGCATCCCGGCCGCCGGCAGGTGCAGGGCGGCGGTGCCGAGTGCCCGTCCGGCGTCCGGGGCCCAGCGCGCGGCGGGCGCGGCCGGGGCGGGCGGCTCGGGGCGGCGCTCCACCCGGGCGTGCATCTCCTCGGCGAGCGCGAAGAGGTCGGCGTGCCTGTAGTGCGCCGCGGCGCCGTCGGAGAGCCCGGCGTCCTCCAGGCCGGCGGCGATGTCCAGCGGGTCGACGGCCTGTTCGCAGAGCCGGCGGTGCTCGGCCATCAGGGCCCGGACGGGGTCGCCGGGGCGGGTGTCGGGGGGTGCCGGCGGGCGGCCGGGGCGGCTCATCGGCTCGCCTCCGCGAGCGCGCCGGGTTCGGCCCGGCCGCCGTCCGGGGTCGGGCCGTCCGGCGCGGCGGCGTCCGCGGCCCCGGACGGGCCGCTCTCCGCCGCCGGGGCCTCCCGGCGGGCCTGCGGGGCGGGCACCGGCGCCCCGGCGACCCAGTACTCGGCCGGGCGGGCGAAGGGCCGCATCCGCTCGGCGGGGGCCGGGAAGGCCGGCCAGCGGGAGACCAGCTCCAGGTAGATCTCGCGGAAGGCCGCGGCCTCCGGCTCCAGGGCGAAGCGCTCCTGGGCGCGCAGCCGGCCGGCGAGGCCGAGCCGGGCGCGCCGCTCCTCGTCCCCGAGCAGCGCGAGGCAGGCGTCGGCGAGGGCGCGCGGACTGCGCGGCGGGACGACCAGCCCGGCCGGGCCGAGCACCTCGGGGACGATCCCGACCTCGGTGGCGATCACCGCGCGGCCGCTGAGCATGGCGTCGGCGAGCAGCCGGGGGCTGCGCTGGGACAGCGCGGTGAAGACGACGGCGCTGCCGGCCGCCCAGGCGTCGGCGGTGGCGGGCGGCCGGCCGGCGAAGTCGACGGCGGCGTGGATGCCGAGGCGGCGGGCGATGGCCCGGCAGTGCGCCAGGTAGCCGGGCGCGGCCTCCTCGCCGTACATCCGCAGCCGGGCCGCGGGCAGTTCGGCGCGGACGCGGGCGAAGGCGTGCAGCATCAGCTCCGGGTCGCGGCCGGGCTCCAGGGCGCCCGCCCAGACCAGGGTGGGGCGTTCGGGCTCGGCGCCGGCCGGGTCGCGGCCGGCCTCGGGGGTCGACTCGTGGACGACCCGGATGCGCTCCGGGTCGGCGCCGCAGCGTTCCTGCCAGCGCCGGTCGTAGCCGCTGCCGGGGGTGAGGACGGCGGCCTGCCGGTAGGTCTCGGCGGTGAGCTGCCGGAAGAAGGCCAGCAGCAGGGCGCGCACCGGCCAGCGGTACGGGGCGGTGCGGTAGCCGCGGTACTGCTCGCGCAGGTGCAGGCCGTGCTCGGTGAGCACGAAGGGCACTCCGTGCAGGTGCTTGGCGACCAGGGCGGGCAGGACGGCGGGGCCGCCGCCGGCGACGTGGCAGAGGTCGGCGGAGCCGAGGCCGCTCGGCCCGGTGCCGTACCAGGGGGCGGAGAGCGGGCGGAGCAGCTGCTCCAGCAGGTCGCCGGCGACCAGGACGTCGCGCACCAGCGGCTGGCCGGCGGCGGTCTCGGCGCCGGGGGCCCGCCAGACCCGCTCCAGGGTGCGGTGGGCCTGGCCGGAGCCGAGGAAGGCGGGCAACGCGCCGTCCTCCCGGGCGAGTTCGGCGAGGCGGTAGAGCGCGGGGCCGAAGCGGGCCCGCTCGGCGGGGTGGACCAGGGAGCGGACGAGGTCCTCGTAGGCGGTGGCGTAGCAGCGGCGGCGGTGCGCGGCGGGGCGTCTGCCCGCCGGGCGGCGGCCCCATATCGGCAGCTCGTGGACGGCGAGCAGGCCGCGCGGGGGCGCGCCGGCGAAGTCGGCACCGCCCCCGGAGCCGAGCAGGTAGAGCTGGAACTCGTGCTCGGCCAGCGCGCCGGCGAGCCGGCCGCACCAGCCGCCTCCTGTGCGCTGGGCGACGGAGAGGTTGCCCTCGGTGAGCAGAGCGATGCGCACGACGACCTCCGGAACGGTGCGATGGACCTGGATTCGACGACGGGACAGGGAGCCTGGTCACCCGGTGACGGCAATGCTCGGAAAGTCGGCTGCGGCACACCCGGCCCGCCGTGCGGCCGGTGGCGGGCCGCTCGGGGCCCGGTGCCGGCGCCTCTCCCCCACACCTGTTCGGTCCGACAGCACGAAGGTAGAGCGGATCGCCGACAACTCCAGGAGCGCCCGCCGCCATGCCACCTGATTGAGTGAAAGGCCGTGACCTGTCGCCGCCCGGCGCGTTGTGCGGGGCGTTCGGAGCCGCCGCGCGCGCCCGCGCGCGACGGGCCCCCGGTCCGGTCGGACCGGCCGCCGGCCGGGCAACGGCCGGGGTCCAGGGGGTCGTCGAAAGTCGTCGGGGTCGTCGCGGTCGTCGAGGGTCCCCGGTGGTCGCCGGGGACCGCGGCCGTCAGGCCTCGGCCAGCAGCTCCCGGACGGCCCGGGCGACCTGCCCGGGGTGCTCCATCATCGCGACGTGCCCGGAGTCGGGCAGCACCAGCAGGCGGGCGTCGGGGAATGCCTCGCAGGCCCGCTTCGCGGAGCGGTACGAGACCAGCTTGTCCTTCATCCCGTACACCAGCAGCACCGGCGCCTTGACGTGCGCGGCCTGCCGCCAGAGCGCCTGCTCGCCGCGCTCGGTGTAGGCCGACACGATGCCGCGGGCCGAGCCGATGCTGGCCTGCAGCGCGTACGGCAGCCCGAGGCGGCGCCGGTACTCCGCCACCGCGCGGTCCCGGCGGTCGGCGGGGATCCCGTCGACGTCGGCGTAGACCAGGCGCAGCAGTTCGTCGGTGGCCTGCTCGGCGTTCTTGCCGTGGGTGGCGGCCCGGCGGCGCAGCAGCGCGGGGACGCCGGGGACGGCGAGCGCGGCGGTCGGCCAGGCGCTGAGCTGCGGGGGCAGCTCGGGCAGGGCCGGGGAGATCAGGGTGAGGCTGCGCACCAGGTCGGGGCGGAGCGCGGCAAGCCGGACGGAGACGGCGCCGCCGAGCGAGTTGCCGAACAGGTGCACGGGCCCGCGGGCGGTCTTCTCCAGGTAGCCGATCACCGCGCGGACGTGGCCGCTGAGGGTGAGGTTGCCGTCCTGCGGCGGCGCCGACCAGCCGAAGCCGGGGAGGTCGATCGCCTCGCCGGAGACCTCGTCGGCCAGCTCGGCCATGAGGTCGGACCAGTTGTCGGCGGAGCCGCCGAGGCCGTGCACGAAGAGCGCGGGCGGCAGGCCGTCCGCCGCGGGGACGCGCGGTCCGACCGCGAGCACCGCGCCCGGCACCTCGACCGTGCGGTGGGGCCCGGGCTCGCTCTGCACCTGCTGATCAGCGCTCATGGAGGACGATCGTAGTGAGCGCAGGTGCCGTTTCCCCAGTACCCCGGCCCGTCTCACCCTGTGGACGGGGCGCACGCGGGTCGTATTGTGGGCTCCCGACAAGCCGATTTCTGCGCTTTACTCGGCTTTCCCAGGCGCAGATCCGGTTACCGAAAAGTAGACTCGGGGCCTGCCGGAGACGCCCAGATCGTGAAGTGAGGACCGCCGTGACGGCCATCCAGGAGGCGCAGGAGCGTCCGCGCGGTGCCCGACTGCCGCGAAGCGCCCGCCGTGAACAGCTGCTCGGAGCCGCTCAGGAGGTGTTCGTCGCGCAGGGCTACCACGCCGCCGCGATGGACGACATCGCCGACCGGGCCGGCGTCAGCAAGCCGGTGCTGTACCAGCACTTCCCGGGCAAGCTGGAGCTCTACCTCGCACTGCTGGACAAGCACTGCGACGCCCTCGTCGACGCCACCCGCACCGCGCTCGAGGCGACCAGCGACAACAAGCACCGCGTCGCCGCCACGATGGAGGCGTACTTCCACTACGTCTCCAGCGAGTCGGGCGCGTTCCGGCTGGTCTTCGAGTCGGACCTGACCAACGAGCCGGCCGTCCGCGAGCGGGTGGAGCGCGCCTCCGACCTGAGCGCGACGCTGGTCAGCAAGGTCATCGCGGAGGACACCGACCTGCCGGAGGCCGAGGCCAAGCTGCTGGCCGCCGGCGTCTGCGGGCTGGCGCAGATCACCGCGCGCTACTGGCTGTCGCAGGGCCGGGAGATCCCGCGCGACGAGGCCGTCCGGCTGGTCGCCAGCCTGGCCTGGCGCGGCCTGAAGGGCTTCCCGATGCACCCCGAGACGGGCGAGCGCCCGGCGGGCGCCGAGTAGCGATCCCACGACCTTCGCCGCACGGCCTGGCCAGTGCTCTAAGGTGAAGCCGTACGGCGCGGCGATCTCGGACGCCTGTTCGAACAACGCGCGTGGATGGCTGCAACCCGGAGGGACGGAAGCCGTGGAGGTCAAGATCGGCGTGCAGAACGCGCCCCGAGAGATCGTTCTCGAGAGCCCGCAGACTGCCGACGAGGTCGAGGGTGCCATCGCCAAGGCGCTGGAGGGCACCTCCAAGCTGCTGGTGCTGGCCGACGAGCACGGCCGCCGCGTGATCGTCCCGGCCGAGCGCCTGGCGTACGTGGAGATCGGCGAGCCCAGCATCCGCAAGGTCGGCTTCGGCACGCTCTGAGCCCGAGGCCCTGCCCGCAGGGCCACCCGCGCCCCGTCCTCCTCCCGAGGACGGGGCGCTTCGCCGTTCCCGGGCCTCGCGGTGGGGCCGGGGCGGCCGCGGGCCGGGGCCGGGCGGGGGAGATCGCCCGCCGAGCGCGTACGCACCGGCGGCCCCGGGTATGGGCCGGGTCAGGCACACGCCGTACGACCCCGGGAGGCCGCCCGTGCTGGTGGAGACGATCGCCTACGCGCTCATCGGCCTGGCCGTGGGGGCCGGCGCCCTGGTCCTGCTGCCCGAGTACTTCCCGGCGGCCCGCACCCTGACGGTCTCGACCGCCGTCGTCTCGGCCCTGCTCGCCGGGCTGATCGCCCGCTTCACGCTGAACGAGCAGGCGCCCGGCGTCTCGCTGGCCCTCAGCGCGGTCTGCTCGGTGCTGCTGGTCTCCGTCCTGGCCCGGCCCGACCTGGTCGACCGGACCGGCGGCCGGCACCCCGGCCGCCACCGGCCGGCCTGAAGACACCGCCGGACACCCGACGGGGACCCCGGCGGGGAGACCGACTAGGGCACGGCTCCAAAGGTCAGGGGTGCACCACAAGGAGCGGGTGGAACTACGCGATGCGGATGCGGGCCGCCGTACGGATCACGCCCGGCCCGGTGCTGTCGTGACACCCGCCCCCGGAATGCGCAGTTCTCCCCCGGCCTCCGGCCGGGAGGTGCCCCCACGCGCCCCTGGAGCGACCGCCGGGCGCCTGCGAAGAGACGGCCCCTAGGACGCGAGGCCGAGGGCCGCCATCCGCCGGGTGTGGGCCTCGGTGATCCTGGTGAACATCTTGCCGACCTCGACCAGGTCGAAGCCCTCCACGCCCGACCCGCCGACCAGCAGGTTCGACAGCGCGTCGCGCTCCGCCACCACCCGCTGGGCCTGGCTGAGCGCCTCGCCCATCAGCCGCCGGCCCCACAGCGCCAGCCGCCCGCCGACCCGCGGGTCCTCGTCGATGGCCTGCCGCACCCGCTCGACCGCGAACTCGGCGTGCCCGGTGTCGGCCATCACCTTCAGCACCAGGTCCCGGGTGTCGTCGTCCAGCCGGACGGCGACCTCGCGGTAGAAGTCGGTGGCGATCGCGTCGCCGACGTACGCCTTGACCAGGCCCTCCAGCCAGTCGGAGGGGGCGGTCAGCCGGTGGAAGGCCTCCAGCGGCTCGACGAACGGGGTCATCACCTCGGTCGGGTCCGCCCCGACCTCGGCCAGCCGGTCGTGCAGCTGCTGGTAGTGCTGGAACTCGGCGGACGCCATCCGGGCCAGCGCGGCCTTGTCGACCAGCCCGGGCGCGAACTTCGCGTCCTCCGCCAGCCGCTCGAACGCGCTCAGCTCGCCGTACGCCAGCGCGCCGAGCAGGTCGAGCACCGCGGCCCGGTAGCCCGGGTCGGCCGAGCAGGACGCCCAGTCGCCGATCGAGGTGGTCGCGCCGATCGGGGTGACATCGCCAGATTCCTGAGACTCCATGGCTCGCCACCCTAGCCGGGCCGGTCGGGAACGGAGTAAGGCGCGTCACGTGTTCGAGTCGTCGCGCCCCTGTATGGTGGTAGTGAGGCCTGGTGTGATCGCGCGGCCCGCCACTGGTGGCAGGCCGCGCAGACGTGCACAGCACCGACACGCACCCGGCACTCACGTACGCGGATGCCCGGTCGGAGAGCCGATCGGCTCCGACCTTGGCCCGGACTTCGGGCCCAGGCACCGCATCAGTGGCCGAGCGAGGGCCGCCGCGGACCGCGCCGCCCGGCGCAGGTCCCGCGCCAGCCCCTCACGGGAATCCTCCCCGGCGCCGCCGACGACGCCCCGTGACGGGGCGCCGGCCGGCCGGCCGCCCAGGGGCGGGCGCGGTTGTGCGACCCCCACGCAGTGACGGGCCCGAGGCCCGAACGCGCGGGGCCGCCCGCTGCACCTGACTCGCTCTCGGCCCCCACCATGGAAGAGGCAGCACCCTGTCCACCACCGAGACCCCCAAGACCACCTTCCGGGACCTGGGCATCCTCCCGGAGACCGCCGAGGCCCTCGAGTCCGTCGGCATCGTCCACCCCTTCCCGATCCAGGAGATGACCCTGCCGGTCGCGCTGACCGGCCACGACGTCATCGGCCAGGCGAAGACGGGCACCGGCAAGACCCTCGGCTTCGGCCTCCCGCTCATCGAGCGGGTCGTCGTGCGCGCCGACGTGGACGCCGGCCGCGCCACCGAGGACGACCTGACCGAGAGCCCGCAGGCCCTCATCGTGGTGCCCACCCGCGAGCTGTGCACCCAGGTCACCAACGACCTGCAGACCGCCGGCAAGGTCCGCGACGTCCGCGTCCTCGCCGTGTACGGCGGCCGCGCCTACGAGCCGCAGGTCGAGGCGCTGCAGAAGGGCGTCGACATCGTCGTCGGCACCCCCGGCCGCCTGCTCGACCTGGCCGGCCAGCGCAAGCTGGACCTCTCCAAGGTCCGCGCCCTGGTCCTCGACGAGGCCGACGAGATGCTCGACCTGGGCTTCCTCCCGGACGTCGAGAAGATCATCACCATGCTGCCGGCCAAGCGGCAGACCCTGCTGTTCTCGGCCACCATGCCGGGCCAGGTGATCAGCCTCGCCCGCCGGTACATGAGCCAGCCGACCCACATCCGCGCGGCCGCGCCGGACGACACCGGCGCCACCGTCGCCAACATCGAGCAGCACATCTTCCGCGCGCACTCGCTCGACAAGGTCGAGCTGGTCTCGCGCATCCTGCAGGCCGACGGCCGCGGGCTGGCCATGATCTTCTGCCGCACCAAGCGCACCGCCGCCGACGTCGCCGAGCAGCTGACCAAGCGGGGCTTCGCCGCCGGCGCCGTCCACGGCGACCTCGGCCAGGGCGCCCGCGAGCAGGCGCTGCGGGCCTTCCGCAACGGCAAGGTCGACGTGCTGGTCTGCACCGACGTCGCCGCCCGCGGCATCGACGTCGAGGGCGTCACCCACGTCATCAACTACCAGTGCACCGACGACGAGAAGACCTACCTGCACCGCATCGGCCGCACCGGCCGGGCCGGCGCCTCCGGCACCGCGGTCACCCTGGTCGACTGGGACGACATCCCGCGCTGGCAGCTGATCAACAAGGCGCTGGACCTGCCGTTCAACGAGCCGGAGGAGACCTACTCCACCTCGGCCCACCTGTACGAGCTGCTCCGCATCGCCCCCGGCACCAAGGGCGTCCTGCCGCGTTCCGAGCGCACCCGCGCCGGCCTGGACGCGGAGGAGGTCGAGGACCTCGGCGAGACCGGCGGCCGCGGCGCCCGCTCGCCCGGCCGCGGTGGCCGTGCGGCCGCCGCCGAG
>NZ_BAAALD010000171.1:0-8110 GCF_039528095.1 Kitasatospora arboriphila | reverse complement strand
CTCGGCGACGGTGACGGACACCTCGGCGTCGGAGTGCACCTCCTGGGCGCCGTCCGCCGGCAGCGCGGTGACCACCGCGCGGGAGATCGGCGGACGGCCGCCCGCCGGGCCGCCGTCCCCGCCCCCGGCCGGTCCGCCGGTGCAGCCGGCCGGCAGCGCGAGGAGCGCGGCCGCCGCCACCGCCCAGCGCCGTGCCACCGCGAGCATGTTCGTCCCTCCAGGTCCGCCGCTTCCCGCCGCGCTTCCGGTCGGCCGCGCGCCGTCGCGCCCAGGGCGCCCGGCACCCGGTCAAACGAGGCCGCGGGGCGCCGGACACGAGCCGGCGCGCCACCCGGCGGACGCCGTCCCGTTCACCCAGCGTCACAACACGATCGGCCACGTGACACCTGCACGGGATCAGGGAACAACTGGAGGGCGGGTACGGGACCCCCGCGCAGGGAGGGTGCGGCGATGACGGCGTGGCAGGAGCTGGCACGGAGCACGCGCCGGGAGACCGGCCGCCCACCCGCGGCCGCGCCCGAACGCGCCGCCGACGCGCAGCCGGCGCCGCCCGCAGACCCGTGGCCGGGCAGCTGGCAGCCGCTCGGCGCCCGCTTCCGCACCGCCCCGGACGGCGGCTGCGGCACCAACTTCGCGCTCTGGGCGGCCGGCGCCGAGGCCGTCGACCTGTGCCTGTTCGCCGAGGACGGCACCGAGACCCGGCACCGGCTGACCGAGCAGACCTTCCAGACCTGGCACGGCTACCTGCCCGGCGTGCTGCCCGGCACCCGCTACGGCTACCGGGTGCACGGCCGCTGGGACCCGTGGACGGGCGCCCGCTGGAACCCGGCCAAGCTGCTGCTCGACCCGTACGCCCGGGCGATCGACGGCGACTACACCAGCCACGACGCGACCTGCAGCGCGGTGCGCGGCTGGCCCGAGCCGGACGTCGCCGACACGGTGCGCGACAACCGCGACTCGGCGCCGTACGTGCCGAGGGCGGTGGTCGTCCACGACGACGACGACTGGTACGACGACCAGCGGCCGAAGACCCCGTGGGCCGAGACGGTGCTGTACGAGGTGCACGTGCGCGGCTTCACCATGCGCCACCCGGAGGTGCCGCCGGAGCTGCGCGGCACCTACGCGGGCCTCGCCCACCCGGCGGCGATCGCCCACCTCACCCGGCTCGGCGTCACCGCGGTGGAGCTGCTGCCCGTCCACCACCACGTCAGCGAGGACCACCTGCAGGCCCGCGGGCTGACCAACTACTGGGGCTACAACACGCTCGGCTACTTCGCCCCGCACGCCGGCTTCTCCGCCTCCGGCAGCCGCGGCGGCCAGGTCGGCGAGTTCAAGCGGATGGTGCGGGCGCTGCACGCGGCCGGCATCGAGGTGATCCTCGACGTCGTCTACAACCACACCGCCGAGGCCGGGGTGATGGGCCCGGCACTGTCGCTGCGCGGCATCGACAACGGCGGCTACTACCGGCTCGACCGCAGCCGCCGCGGCTACGCCGACTACACCGGCTGCGGCAACACCCTGGACACCCGGCAGCCGCACGTCGTCCGGCTGATCACCGACTCGCTGCGGTACTGGGTCGGCGAGATGGGCGTCGACGGCTTCCGCTTCGACCTCGCCGCGGCGCTGGCCCGTGGGCACGACGGCGTGGAGATGCACCACCCCTTCCTCGCCGCGGTCTCCCAGGACCCGGTGCTCAGCCGGGTCAAGCTGATCGCCGAGCCGTGGGACGTCGGCCCGGGCGGCTACCAGGTCGGCGGCTTCCCGCCGCTGTGGGCCGAGTGGAACGACAAGTACCGGGACACCGTCCGCGACTTCTGGCGCGGCGCCAGACCAGACGTCCGGGAGCTCGGCTACCGGCTCTCCGGCTCCTCCGACCTCTACCAGCGCGGCGGCCGCCGCCCCTACGCCTCGGTCAACTTCGTCACCGCGCACGACGGCTTCACCCTGCGCGACCTGGTCTCCTACAACCGCAAGCACAACGAGGCCAACGGGGAGCAGAACCGCGACGGCACCGACGACAACCGGTCCTGGAACCACGGCGCCGAGGGCGAGACCGACGACCCGGCGGTGCGCACCCTGCGCCGCCGCCAGCTGGCCAACCTGCTCGCCACCCTGCTGCTCTCCGGCGGCGTGCCGATGCTCACCGCCGGCGACGAGCTCGGCCGCACCCAGCACGGCAACAACAACGCCTACTGCCAGGACAACGAGACCGGCTGGCTGGACTGGTCGCTGCTGGACGACCCGGAGTGGTCCTCGCTCACCGACCTGGTCTCCCGGCTGGTCCGGCTGCGCCGCGCCCACCCGGTGCTGCGGCAGCGGGCGTTCTTCTCCGGACGGGAGACGGTGCCCGGCGGCCAGCGCGACCTCGCCTGGTTCACCCCGCGCGGCGAGCAGATGACCGAGGCGGACTGGTTCGCGCCGACCGCGGTGCTCGGCATGCTGCTCTCCGGCAGCGCGATGTCCGAGCGCGACCAGCGGGGCCGGCCGCTCGCCGACGACAGCTTCCTGCTGCTGGTGAACGCCGGCGCCGAGCCCGTCCCCTTCGCGCTGCCCGGCGCGCCGTGGGCGGACTCCTACGAGACGGTCGTCGACACCGCGGCCCCGGCGGACGGGCCGGGGCCGCACCACCCGGCGCCGGGCAGCGTGCTGCTGGGCGGGCGTTCGCTGCAGCTGCTGCGGGTGCCCGCCCCGGACTGACCGCGGCTCAGCCGAGCGGGCGGTTGACCTCGACGTTCTCGAGCAGTCCGAGCGCGTCCGGGACGAGCACGGCGGCCGAGTAGTAGGTGCTGACCAGGTAGGAGATGACGGCCTTGTCGTCGATGCCCATGAAGCGGACGTTGAGGCCGGGCTCGTACTCGTCGGGCAGGCCGGTCTGGTTGAGGCCGATCACGCCCTGCTCCGCCTCGCCGACGCGCATCGCGACGATCGAGGTGGTGTGCCCCTCGGTGACCGGGATCTTGCCGCAGGGCAGGATCGGCACCCCGCGCCAGGCCGGCAGGTGGTGGCCGCCGACCTCGACGGTGCCGAAGTACAGGCCGCGCCGGTTGCACTCCCGGCCGAAGGCGGCGATCGCCCGCGGGTGGGCGAACAGGTGGGTGGTCTGCCGCCGCATGCTGAGCAGCTCGTCCAGGTCGTCCGGGGTGGGCGGGCCGGAGTGGGTCTGGATCCGCTGGTCGTAGTCGGCGTTGGCGAGCAGGCCGAACCCGGGGTTGTTGATCAGCTCGTGCTCCTGGCGCTCGCGCAGCGCCTCGATGGTCAGCCGCAGCTGCTGCTCGGTCTGGTTCATCGGCTTGTTGTAGAGGTCGGCGACCCGGGTGTGCACCCGCAGCACCGTCTGGGCGACGCTCAGCTCGTACTCGCGGGGGGCGAGTTCGTAGTCGACGAAGGTCGCCGGCAGCTCGTGCTCGCCGGTGTGGCCGGCGGACATCTCGATCGCGGCCTCGCCGTGGGCGTTCTGCGGCCGGTGCCCGTTGCCGGACAGGCCCAGGACGTGGTCGCGCAGCTGCTGGTACTCGGCGGCGACCAGCTGGTACGCCTGGTGGGGCAGCGCCAGCACGGTGACCGCGGTCGCCGCCTTGGCGGTGAACTCCCAGTCTCCGTCGAGCCCTCCGAGCACGTGGCCGCCGAAGGACGCGCCGTCGGCGAGCACGCCGAGGACGGTCTCCTCGCCGTACTTGCCGGCGCCGATCTGCTCCACCTTGCCGTGCGCGATCAGGTAGACGTGGTCGGCCGGGCGGCCGCGCTCGACGATCACCTGGCCCGGCTCGAACTCCTGCTGGACGAAGCGGCCGGCCAGCGCGCCGAGCGCCAGCGGCTCGTCGAAGCCGCGCAGCAGCGGCAGCTCGCCGAGCTCCGCCGGGACGACCTGGACCCGGGAGCCGGTCTTCACGAAGGTCAGCCGGCCGTCGCCGACGGCGTAGCTCAGCCGCCGGTTGACCCGGTAGGTGCCGCCGGACACCTGGACCCACGGCAGCGCCTTGAGCAGCCACCGCGAGCTGATCTCCTGCATCTGCGGCTGCGACTTGGTGGTGGTGGCGAGGTTGCGCGCCGCCGCCGTGCTGAGGCTGCTGAGCTGGATCCGGTCCTGTGCGCCGGCCGGCTGCGCCGCGGGCTGTGTCTCGACCGTCATGGGACACCTCTCGAACGTCGTGGGAGGCCGCCATGGCAGGTCGGCGGCCACTCTCCGCACACGGATCACATCGCACGGCGACACCCGGACGGCCGAGGCGCGCACGGCGCGCGGGTGCCACGGATGCACTCGAATGGCCGCACGCCCCCTGCACACCTCCCACGCTGCGCGCGACCACCGGCCCGTCCGGCCGGAACCCGACGTCAGGTGCGAAAAACCGGATGAGAAATGACCGGACAGCGCCTACCCTCAGGCGCGATGTCCACGAACCAAGCCCCCGACGGCCCCCGCCGGTCCACCGTGCGCTCGCTGCTGCGCCTGTGGCCGTACGCCCGCATCGCCCGCTGGCGGATCGCCGGCTCGGTCGCCGCCGCGCTCACCGCCTCGGTGAGCGTGCTCGCCGTGCCGGTGGTGCTCCGGCGGATCGTCGACGGCCCGATCGCCGACCACGACATGGCCGGGCTCTGGCCGCTCGCCGGCCTGCTCCTGCTGCTCGGCCTCGCCGAGGCGGGCCTGTTCGGGGTGCGCAGGGTGGTCGTCGCCCGCCCGCTGGCCCGGGTCGAGGCCGCCATGCGCGGCGACCTGTTCGCCAAGCTGCAGCGGCTGCCGGTCTCCTTCCACGACCGGTGGCCCTCCGGCCAGCTGCTCAGCCGGGCCACCTCCGACATGTTCACCATGCGGCTGTTCCTGGCCTTCCCGCTGGTCTTCCTGATCGTCAACTGCACGGTCTTCCTCGTCGGCACCGGCCTGATGTTCGCCCTGGACTGGCGGCTCGCGCTGATCGCGCTGATCCCGATGGGGCCGCTGACCTGGCTGACGCACCACTTCGAGCAGCGGTACTCCGGCGCCGCCCGCCGTGCGCAGGACCAGAACGGCGACCTCGCCACGGTGGTCGAGGAGTCGGTGCTCGGCATCCGCATCCTCAAGGCCTTCGGCCGGCACCGCACCATGGCCGAGCGCTTCGCCGAGCAGTCCCGCTCGCTGCGCGAGACCGAACTCGGCAAGGCCGGGATGCTGGCCAACCTCTGGGCGGTCATCGTCGGCCTGCCGGAGCTCGCGCTCGGCGCGGCCCTGGCGCTCGGCGCCGTCCTGGTCGCCCACGACGAGATGTCGGCGGGCACCCTGGTGGCCTTCCTCTCCACCGCGCTGGCCCTGCGCTGGCCGGTCGAGTCGCTGGGCTGGCTGGTCGCGTACGCGAACGAGGCCGCCACCGCCACCGACCGCTTCTACGAGGTGATGGACGAACCCGAGCCCTCCGACACCGAGCCCTCCGACACCGAGCAGGCCGGGCCCGGCCCCGCCGCCGAGCGGGGCATCCGGCTGTCCGGGGTGCGCTTCCGCTACCCCGACGCCCCCGCGGACAGCCCCGACCTGCTGTGCGGCATCGACCTGCACGTCCGGCCCGGCGAGACGATGGCCCTGGTCGGCGCGACCGGCAGCGGCAAGACCACGCTCACCGCCCTGCTGCCCCGGCTGTACGAGGCCACCGGCGGCACCGTCGCCCTGGACGGCCGGGACATCCGCACGATCCCCCGCGCCGAGCTGCGCGAACTGGTCGCCGTCGCCTTCGAGGAGCCGACGCTCTTCTCCGCCTCGGTCGCCGAGAACGTGCTGATGGGCGCACCGGCGGCCGGCACCGAGCAGCTGGCCGCCGCCCTCGACACCGCCCAGGCGCACTTCGTCGACCGGCTGCCGGCCGGCACCGCGACCCAGGTCGGCGAGCAGGGCCTCAGCCTCTCCGGCGGCCAGCGCCAGCGCCTCGCCCTGGCCCGCGCAGTCGTCGGCGACCCGCGCTTCCTGGTGCTGGACGACCCGCTCTCCGCCCTCGACGTGCACACCGAGGCGCTGGTCGAGCAGGCGCTGCGGCGCGTCCTCGACGGCACCACCGCACTGGTCGTCGCGCACCGCCCGAGCACGGTCATGCTGGCCGACCGGGTGGCCGTGCTGCACGAGGGCCGGATCGCCGCCGTGGGCACCCACCACGAACTGCTGCAGAGCTCCGCCGTCTACCGCGAGCTGATGACGGGCGAGGCCGCCCCCGTACCGGAAGGGATCAGCACCCGATGAGCACCACCGCGGTCGACGCCGCCGAGGAGCTGGCCGAGGAACTCCCGGCGCCGGCCGAGGACGAGGACATCCCCGTCCCGCAGGGCGCCGCCCGCCGGCTGCTCGGCGAACTGCTCGGCCCGCACCGCGGCCGGATCGCCGCCGCCATGCTGGTGATCCTCGTCCAGCAGGCCGCCCTGCAGGCCGGGCCGCTGCTGGTGGCCTTCGCGATGGACCGCGGCATCCCGGCCCTGCGGGAGCACGAGAGCGGCCCGCTGATCGCGGTGATCGCCGCCTACCTGGGCTGCGCCGCGCTCAGCACCGTGCTGCAGCGCGCCTTCATCCGCTTCAGCGCCCGGATCAACCAGGACGTCCTGCTGGAGCTGCGCGGCCGGATCTTCCGGCACGCCCAGCGGCTCAGCCTGGACTTCCACGAGCGCTACACCTCCGGCCGGATCATCTCCCGCGCCACCAGCGACGTCGACGCCCTGCGCGAACTGCTCGCCGAGGGCCTGCAGGAGCTGCTCTCGGTCGTCCTGTCGGTGTTCTGGATCTCGCTGGTCCTGATGGTGATGGACTGGCGGCTCGGCCTGCTGTCGCTGCTGTCCTTCCTGCCGATGTACCTCAGCGTCCGGTCGTTCCGCCGGCGCTCGCAGCGGGTCTACCGGCGCTCCCGGACGGCGGTGGCCGCGGTGATCGTCCGGTTCACCGAGACCATGAACGGCATCCGCCCCGTCCAGGCCTTCCGCCGCGAGCGGGCCAACGACGAGGCCTTCGGCACGGTCAACCACCAGTACGCCGCCACCACCGCGGACGGCCTGCTGGAGATGGCCCGCTACGTCACCACCTCCCGGGCGATCGCCAACGTGTGGATCACCGGCGTGGTGGTGGCCGGCGCCCTGCTGGTCGCCGACGGCTCGGTCGAACTCGGCGTGCTCACCGCCTTCGTGCTCTACCTGCGCCGGCTGTACGAGCCGCTCGACCAGCTGGCGATGTTCCTCAACAGCTACCAGTCGGCGGCCGCCGCACTGGAGAAGATCGCCGGCCTGCTGGCGCACGAGCCCTCGGTGGCCGAGCCGGCCGTCCCCGCACCGCTGCCGGAGCACCCGGTGAAGGGCCGCACCGTCTCCTTCGACGGCGTCCGCTTCGCCTACCGCACCGGCAAGGAGGTGCTGCCCCGCTTCGACCTGGTGCTCCCCGCCGGGCGCACCACCGCGGTCGTCGGCGCCAACGGCGCCGGCAAGTCCACGCTGGCCAAGCTGCTCGCCCGGTTCTACGACCCGACCGACGGCCGGGTCGCGCTCGACGGCGTCGACCTGCGCGAGCTCTCCGGGGACGAGCTGCGGCGCAACGTCGTCATGGTCACCCAGGAGTCCTTCCTGTTCTCCGGCACGGTCGCCGAGAACATCGCGATCGGCCGTCCCGGCGCCACCCGCGAGGAGGTCGAACGGGCCGCCCGGGACATCGGCGCGTACGAGTTCATCACGGCGCTGCCGGAGGGCTTCGACACCGACGTCCGCAAGCGCGGCGGCCGGATCTCGGCCGGGCAGCGGCAGCTCGTCGCCTTCGCCCGGGCGCTGCTCGCCGACCCGGCGGTGCTGATCCTCGACGAGGCCACCAGCTCGCTGGACGTGCCGGGCGAACAGGCGGTGCAGCAGGCCATGCGGACGGTCCTGGCGGGCCGCACCGCGGTGGTCATCGCCCACCGGCTCTCCACCGTCGAGATCGCCGACCGGGTGCTGGTGATGGACCAGGGCCGGATCGTCGAGGACGGCCGCCCGGCCGACCTGATCGGCGGCCGCGGCCGCTTCGCCGACCTCCACCGCGCCTGGCGCGACAGCCTCGTCTGACAGACGCCCGAACGCAAAGGGGCAGCCGCTCAGGGGCGCGTGGGGGCACCTCCCGGCCGAAGGCTGGGGGAGAACTGCGTGAGAC
>NZ_BAAALD010000170.1:0-8165 GCF_039528095.1 Kitasatospora arboriphila | reverse complement strand
CCCGCTCCCGCCGAGGCCCCCCGCGGCCCCCGCTCCGGCCGAGGGGGTGCCGGCGGCCGGGCGGGCCGGCTCGGCGGCCGGACGGCCGGAGAACTGGTCGGCCATCACCTCGTTGGCGTCGGCCAGCAGCTCGCGCGGGACGAGCACCACGGCGGTGGAGCCGCCGTACGGCGAGGGCCGCAGGTGCACCCGGATGCCGTGCCGCCGGGCGAGGCGGCTGACCACGAACAGGCCGAGCCGGTCGGTGTCGGCGAGGTCGAACTCCTGCTCCACGGCGAGCCGCTGGTTGATCTCCTCCAGCGCGTGCTCGCTCAGGCCGAGGCCGCGGTCGTCGATCTCCAGGCAGAAGCCGTGCGCGACGACCTCGCCCTGCACCGTGACCTGGGCGTGCGGCGGGGAGAAGACCGTGGCGTTCTCGATGAGTTCGGCGACGAGGTGGGTGACGTCGGCGACCGCGCTGCCGAGCAGGCCGGTGCCGGGGAAGGGCCGGACGATCACCCGGGCGTAGTCCTCGACCTCGCCGACCGCGGCCCGCACGACGTCGACCATCCGGACGGGCTTGCGCCAGGCGCGGCCGGGCGAGCCGCCGGAGAGGATGATCAGGCCCTCGGAGTGGCGACGCATGCGGGTGGTGAGGTGGTCGAGCCGGAAGAGGTCCTCCAGCTCGGTCGGGTCCTCGGTGCGGCGCTCCATCGCGTCCAGCAGGGTGAGCTGGCGGTGCAGCAGCACCTGGCTGCGGCGGGCGAGGTTGACGAAGACGGCGGCGACGCCGCGCCGCAGTTCGGCCTGTTCGACGAGGGCCTCCACGGCGACCACCTGGACGTCGTGGAAGGCCCTGCCGACCTGGCCGATCTCGGCGGCGCCGAACTCGAGGTCGGGCGTCTCGGCCGCGACGTCGACGCTCTCGCCGCGGCGCAGCCGTCCCATCATCTGCGGCAGCCGGGTGCCGGAGAGCTCCTGGGCGGCGTTGCGCAGCGCCACCAGCTCGCGGACGTGACCGCGGCCGATCCGGTAGGAGATGAGGATGGACAGGACGACGGCGAGCAGGCCGATCAGACCGGCGACGGCGCCGCGGACGATCTGGTTGATCGCGTAGGACTCGGCGCGCTCCCCGATCCGGTCGGCGAGCCGGGTGTTGAGGTCGGCGTAGGAGGCGAGCACCGGGGTCGCGGACTCGCGCCACGGGTCCTTGGGGTTGGCGTGGACGGCGGCGGCGCGCTGCACCGAGGAGTCGAAGTTGGCCTCGGCGGCGGCGAGCGCCATCCAGTTGTCGGAGCTGCGCAGGTCGGCGTAGTCGCGCTGGTCGGTGAGGTCGAGCTCGCCGGCGTAGACGCTGAACAGCGCCTGCTGGGAGTGCATGTTGTCCAGCGCCACCTGGATCATCTCGTCGCCGGGCTTGTCGGTGACCCGCAGCGCCTGCATCGCGGCGGCCTCGCAGGAGAGGTACTCGCGGGCGCGGACGAGCTCGGTGAGCAGCATGGTCTGCCGGGGCAGCTGGCCGCTCTGCCGGCCGGCGAAGGCGGAGCGGAACGGGAAGACCGTCTCCACCAGGTCGCTGTAGGCGAGCAGCTCGTGGTCCCAGCTGACGACGTCGCGCAGGGCCTGGCCGCGGATCGCGGAGAGCTGGTCGGCGGCGGTGAGGATGTCCTGGTACTTCGTCCGCTGCTGGGCGTCGAGCCGGCCGAGCGCCTCGGTGTCGTTGAGGTAGCGCAGTTCGCGCAGGCTGTGGTCGGTGGCGGCCTGGGCGTGCTCGTAGGCGTCCTTGTTGGCCTGCGAGCCGGGGTCGGCGAGGCGGAGGACGGCGGCGCGGCGCTCCTCCTGGAGATCCAGGGTGTACTGGTCGACCGGCTTGACCAGTTCATGGAAAGATGAGCTGACGTCGAACTGGCTGCGGACGTCCCCGGTGGTGACCAGGGTCGCGTAGACCCACAGCCCGGTGAGCGCCACGATGGGCACCATGAGCAGCGCGATGATCTTCGCGCGGATCGAGCTGCTGCGCAGACGCATGGGGTCCTCGGTCGGGATGGAGCCAAGCGCGGACAGGGGTGCGGTTCGGGCGGGCGGTCGCGCCTCCCCGATCGGGCATGGGTGTCCCGGCGGAGGGCCGGGCCGTCGGATCTGCGTGACTCTACACCGCGCTGACCACCCGTTCGAAGGGTCGCAGCCATCCCTTCCGGCACCTGTCCGATTGATCCGGGATTGCTCCCCGGGCGACCGCTCTCCGCTGTCACCGGGGGGTGCACTCGGTGCCGATCGCGCCGGGGCGTCCCCGGGCCTCTGGGCAGCGCGGCCGGAGATCCGGTAGCTTCGCTGCCGATCCGTCCGCCGGCCGGGCAGGCCGACCGCGCGGGGAAGACGGGGATCGGGGGCGGTGTGCGCGAGGTCAGCAGCCCCGCCCTGTCCGAGCCGGCCGCTGGCGGGCTCGCCGACTCGGTGTTCGACACGGCCGAGCAGAGCCCGGGGCTGATCCAGCTCTCCCGGCTCGTGGACGGGGTGTGGCAGCCGGTGACGGCGCTCCAGTTCCGGGACGAGGTGCTCGCCCTTGCCAAGGGGCTGCTCACCCGGGGCGTGCGCTACGGCGACCGGGTCGCCGTCATGTCCGGCACCTGTTACGAGTGGACGCTCTTCGACTACGCGCTCTGGGCGGTCGGCGCGATCCCGGTGCCGGTGTACCCGACCTCGGCACCCGAACAGGTCCGCTGGATCCTCGCCGAGACGCAGGCGGTGGCCTGCGTGGTGGAGCACGAGGACCACGCGATGACGGTCGGCGCGGTCTGCGACGCGCTGCCCGAGCTCACCGGCATCTGGCAACTGGACCGGGACTGCGTCGGCGCGCTGATCGAGGACGGCCGGGGCGTGCCGGACGCGCTGGTGCACCGCCAGCGGCTCGGGGTCACCGCGGAGAGCATCGCCACCGTCATCTACACCTCGGGCACCACCGGCCGCCCCAAGGGCTGCCTGCTCACCCACGGCAACTTCACCGCCGAGGCGGACGCCCTGCTGGAGGGCTGGGGCGAGATCTTCCGGGACACCGGCGGCGTGCCGCCGGCCACCCTGCTCTTCCTGCCGCTGGCGCACGTCTACGGCCGGATGGTGCAGGTCGCCGCCGTCCGCGGCGGCATCCGGATCGGCCACCACGGGCAGCTGACCACGGACAGCCTGCTGCCGGCGCTGGAGTCCTTCCGGCCGACCTTCCTGCACGCGGTGCCGTACGTCTTCGAGAAGATCTACCAGCGCGCCCGGGAGCGGGCGGAGGAGGCCGGCAAGGCCGAGCTGTTCGACCTGGCCGCGGAGACGGCGGTCGCCTGGGCGGCCGCCCGCGAGCGGAAGGCGCTCGGCCACGGCCCGGGGCCGAACACGGCGCTGCGGGTGCGGCACGCCGCCTACGACCGGCTGGTGTACCAGCGGCTGCGGGCGGTGCTCGGCGGGCGGGTGCGCAACATCATGTCCGGCGGCTCGACGCTGGGCCGCGAGCTCGGCCTGTTCTTCGCCGGGGCGGGCATGACGGTGTACGAGGGGTACGGCCTGACCGAGACCACCGCCGCGGTGACGGCCAACCCGCCGGGGCGGCCCAAGTTCGGCACGGTGGGCCGGCCGGTGCCCGGGGCGGCGGTGGCGATCGCCGACGACGGCGAGGTGTGGGTGACCGGCGGCACGGTCTTCTCCGGCTACCTCAACCACCCGCGGTGCACCGAGGCGGCGCTCGTCCGGGGCTGGCTGGCCACCGGCGACCTCGGCGAACTGGACGAGGACGGCTACCTCACCATCACCGGCCGCAAGAAGGAACTGATCGTCACCAGCAGCGGCAAGAACCTCGCCCCGGGCGCCCTGGAGGAGCGGGTGCGCTCGCACCCCCTGGTGGCCCAGTGCCTGGTGGTCGGCGACGACCGCCCGTACGTGGCGGCCCTGGTCACCCTGGACCCGCAGGCGCTCGCGCACTGGCTGAAGCTGCGCGGCCGCGAACAGCTGGACGTGTGGGGCGCGCTCGCCGACACCGAGCTGCACGGGGAGATCCAGCGGGCGGTGGCGGCGGCCAACACCGCCGTCTCGCGGGCCGAGTCGATCCGCGCCTTCCGGCTGCTGCCCAAGGAGTTCAGCGCCGAGGACGGGCTGCTGACGCCCTCGCTGAAGATGCGGCGCAGCGCGATCCAGGCCTACTACGCGGAGGACATCGAGGAGCTGTACGCGCCCTGACGGCCCGCCGCGCCGCGCGGGGCACGGGCACGGCGGGCCGGTGGGGGTCAGGCCGCGGCGCTGAACGAGGGCAGGTAGCCGCCGGACTGGCCGGCCTTGTTGGGGTGGTAGCTCTCGTCGACGGGCAGCGTGGTGCTGTTGAGCCACTGGGTGGACGAGCCGCAGATCTCGTGCTCGGTGAAGATGCTGCGGACGTCCTTGAAGGTGAAGCCGGCGTTGGCCGCGCGCTTGGCGATGACCGAGTCGAGGGTGTCGGCGGCGCCGTTGATCGCGGTGCGCTTGGTGTCGCCGATCCCGAAGATGCAGCTGCCGCCGATCTTGTAGAGGTGCGGGTAGCCGAGCACCACGACGTGCGCGTTGGGGGCCTTGCTGCGGATCGCCGAGTACACCGCGTCGAGCTGGCCGGGCAGGGTGTTGGTGGCGTAGGACTTCGCGGTCGCCACCGCGCTCAGGCAGCTGCTCTCGGAGTTGAGCACGCAGGTCTGCATGGTGCTGGCGAAGCCGGCGTCGTTGCCGCCGATGGTGATGCTCACCAGGGTGGTGCTCGAACTGAGTGCGGAGACCTGGTTGTTCAGCACGTCGCCGGTCTTCGCGCCGGAGCAGGCGACGAAGCTGAACGAGGTGGGGGCGTTGGCGTTCTTCCAGAGGTACGGGTAGGCATTGGTGCTGCGCTTGCAACTGCCGCTGTCACCGGTGTAGCTGCCCGCTCCGACGCCCGCGGAGTACGAGTCGCCGAGGGCGACGTAGCGTGCTCCGGCGGCCGAGGCGTCGGTGGCGGTGATCAGGGTGGCGAGGGAGAGCGCGAGCGCCGTGGCCGCGACGGGCAGGACTCTGGTGCGAGGCATGGGGGAACCTCCGGGTGGGGGGGTGAATGCAATCCGGAAGTGGGGGTGACCCGGATCACACTGTTGTGATACCAGGCAGTAGCCTCGCCGGATAGTGCCCATGCCAAAGTTGTTGACGGAGCATCGGATGTGGCACCGTCACGTCACCGCGGTGCCATCCGGAATTCCGATGGAAATCTTTTCTGAAAGCGGGATTGACGGATCGTCAAAGGATCCTGGGAGTCACCCGAAGAGCACGCAGCCGGCCGGCGGGAGCTCCTCGATCGTCTCGTTCGCCGAGGCCGGCACCCCGAGGTGCGCCACCGCCGCGGCCACCGCCGCCCGGGCCTGGCTGACGCCCTGCGGACCCCAGCCCAGCAGTTCGACCGCGAGGCCGGGGGCGACCAGCAGCCGCCGGTAGTGCCGGCCCGAGGCCGGGTCCGGCTGCGAGGGGCCCACCCGGCGCAGCGCCGCCGCCATCCGGACGCGGGCGCACTCGTGGCCGCCGTTCGCCGAGCCCACCCGGTCGTAGAGGTAGCCGAGGTACCGGGGGCGGCCGATCACCGCCTGCGCCTCCTCCCCCGCCTCCCGGGCGAGGGCCGCGGCCGGGTCCCCCCCGTCCTCCTGCTCCAGCGAGCCGCCGGGCAGGCTGACGATGCCGTCCCTCGGGTTGACCAGGGTGAGCACCCGTCCGTCCGGGGCGAACAGCCAGCCCCAGGACTGCTTGACCGGCAGCCCGGCCGGCACGTCCTCGCCGGGCCGCCAGGGCCAGCCCGCGATCGGCCGGCGCCGGACCCTCCCGAGCAGGTCGGCGATCTCCGCGCTGTACTCGATGCGGTTCACGCGTGTCCCCTCCGGTCCCGGGCCGCCGGCGCGCCCGGTCGGCGGCCGGGGAGCGGGTGCGGCGGGCCGCCGCCCGCTCCGACTGTTGATCTTCCCCGAACATCCGGTCGATGAACAGTCCTGGCCGCCGCCCGGGGCACACCCGCAACGCCGCCGTGCCCGCGCCGCGACCCTACCGCCCGTCACCGACCGTCCGCCCGCGATCACGGATCGGCATCGGTCGCGCAGGTCACGGCCACGGGCTGTCGGTGGAGCCCGTTATGGTCGATGACCATGCGACTCCTGCATACCTCCGACTGGCACCTCGGCCGTTCCTTCCACCGGGAGAGCCTGCACGACGCCCAGTGCGCCTTCCTCGACCACCTGGTCGCGGTGGCCGCGGCGGAGCGGGTGGACGCGGTGCTGGTCGCGGGCGACGTGTACGACCGGGCGCTGCCCGGCCTGGAGGCGGTCGCGCTCTTCGACGACGTCCTCGTCCGCCTCGCCGGGCTCGGCGTGCCGACGGTCTTCATCAGCGGGAACCACGACTCGGCCCGGCGGCTCGGCGTCGCCGCCCGGCTGATCGACCGGGCCGGCATCCACCTGCGCACCGACCCGGACGGCTGCGCCGAGCCCGTGCTGCTCGCCGACGCGCACGGCCCGGTCGCCGTCTACGGCCTGCCGTACCTGGAGCCGGCGCTGGTCCGCGAGCGCTTCGGGCTGGACCGCGGCGGCCACGAGCAGGTGCTCGGCGCCGCGATGGACGCCGTCCGCGCCGACCTCGCCGAGCGCCCGGCCGGCACCCGCGCGGTCGTCCTCGCGCACGCCTTCGTGACCGGCGGCGCCCCCAGCGACAGCGAGCGCGACATCACCGTCGGCGGGGTCGCGAGCGTGCCCGCCGCGGTCTTCGACGGCGTCCACTACGCCGCCCTCGGCCACCTGCACGGCAGTCAGCGGCTCGCCCCGCACCTGCGCTACAGCGGCTCCCCGCTGGCCTACTCGTTCTCCGAGGCCGACCACCGCAAGACCATGTGGCTGATCGAGCTGGACGCCGACGGCTCGATCGCGGAGGAGCGCCGGATCGACTGCCCGCAGCCGCGCGCGCTGGCCCGGCTGCGCGGCCGCCTCGCCGACCTGCTCGCCGCCGAGGAGCACGCCTGGGCCGAGGACTGCTGGGTGCAGGCCACCCTCACGGACGCCGCCCGGCCCCCCGAGCCGATGGAGTCGCTGCGCCGCCGCTTCCCGCACACCCTCCAGCTGCTCTTCGAGCCCGAGCCGGCCGAGGGCGACCCGCACCCCTCCTACGCGGCCCGGGTCACCGGGCGCTCCGACCTGGAGATCGCCGAGGGCTTCGTCCGGCACGTCAGGCCCGGCAGCGACCTCGGCCGGCACGAGCGCGACTGGCTCGCCGAGGGCTTCGAGGCCGTCCGCCGCGAGGCCGAGCTCGCCCGGGAGGCCGCACGATGAGGCTGCACCGGCTGACCCTCACCGCCTTCGGCCCGTTCGCGGGCACCGAGGAGGTGGACTTCGACCGCCTCGCCTCGACGGGGCTCTTCCTGCTGCGCGGCGCGACCGGCGCCGGCAAGTCCAGCGTGCTCGACGCGGTCTGCTACGCCCTCTACGGCGAGGTGCCCGGCGCCCGCCGGGGCAACCCGCTGCGCAGCGACCACGCCGCGCCCGGCCTGCTCACCGAGGTCCGGCTCGACCTCACGCTGGGCAGCCGGCGGCTGGAGATCACCCGCAGCCCCGAGCAGCAGCGGCCCAAGCTGCGCGGCACCGGCACCACCACGGAGAAGGCACAGACCCTGCTGCGCGAGTGGGCCGCAGACGCTGGCGACGGCACCCCCGGCTGGCGGGCCGTCAGCCGCTCCCACCAGGAGGCCGGCGAGGAGATCCGCCGTCTGGTCGGCATGAGCCGCGAGCAGTTCTGCCAGGTCGTCCTGCTGCCGCAGGGCGACTTCGCGCGTTTCCTGCGGGCCGACACCAAGCAGCGCGCCGAACTGCTCGGCCGGCTCTTCGACACCCAGCGGTTCGGCCAGGTCGAGCGCTGGCTCGCCGAGCGCCGGCTCCGCCAGGAGGCGGCCGTCCGCGACGGCCCGCAGCGCCTGCGCGACCTGGCCGCCCGGGCCGCCGAGGCCGCCGGCGCGGGCGGCGAACCCGCGGACGACTGGCTGCCCGCCGAGGACGGCGCCGCGACGAGCGCCGCCGGCCTGGTCGACGGGGTGCTCGGCTGGGCGGCGATCCTGCGCAGCCAGGCCGCCGAGCAACAGGCCGTGGCCGACGCCGCCCTCGCCGCGGCCCGGCGGGCGCAGGCCGACGCGGACG